>JBBRXI010000165.1:0-5700 GCA_038248575.1 Burkholderiales bacterium
GCTCGAACCCCTCGCCGACAAGCTTGGCGCGGCGCTCGGCGCGTCGCGCGCGGCAGTGGACGCGGGCTATGTGACAAACGATCTGCAGGTCGGCCAAACCGGAAAAATCGTCGCCCCACAGCTCTACATCGGCGTCGGCATATCGGGCGCCATCCAGCATCTGGCCGGGATGAAGGACAGCCAGGTGATCGTCGCGATCAACAAAGACCCCGAGGCGCCGATTTTCCAGGTCGCCGACTACGGCCTCGTCGCCGACCTTTTCGAGGCCGTCCCGGCGCTCACCAAGGCGCTCGGCTGATCGGGCCGGCAGCCGCCGCGGTCATTTTCCGCGGTACGCGGGTTTGCGCTTTTCGCGGAAGCTGGCGACGCCTTCGCGCCCGTCGGCGGTCGTCGCGGCGAGCGCGCCGGCCATCGCCTCGAGCGCCAGAGCCGTCCCGGCGCCGCTGCCAGCGTCGATGATCTGTTTGGTCAGTTGTACCGAAACCGGCGCCAGCGTGCAGATTCCGGCCGCCAGTTCGTGCGCCCGGGCGAGCACGTCCGGCGCGGCCAGGCGCTCGTGCACGATGCCGATGCGCCAGGCTTCGTCGGCGTCGATGCGCATCCCGGTCAGCGCCAGGTATTTGACGCGGCTTACGCCGATGAGCGCGGCGAGGCGCTGCGTACCCGACCAGCCCGGGCAGGTGGCGATCGTCGCTTCGGGCAGGCCGAAGGTCGCGCTCGCCGCAGCGATGCGGATATCGGCGACCGCCGCGAGTTCGAGTCCGCCGCCGAGCGCGTGGCCGTTGATCGCCGCGATCACCGGCACGCGCAGGCGCGCCCACTGATCGAAGACCTGGTGGCCGCGGCGCACCCAGCGCCGCCACATGTCGAGCGGTTCGAGCGCCGCCCAGGCGTTGATGTCGGCGCCGACGCAAAAGGCCTTGTCGCCGGCCGCCGTGAGGATCGCGCAACGGATCTCCGGGTCGGCGTCCACGCGGCTCGCCGCGTCGGCGAGCGCCTCGATCATCGCCGGCGTCAGCGAGTTGAGTTTCTCGGCACGCTCGAGCGTCACCGTGGCCACCGCGCCGTCGATGTCGAGGCGAACTGCCGACGACGCGCTCATGCGCGTTCCTTGAGCTTGAGACCGAGCGGCGCGGCGCAAAACAGTCGCGCATCCATGGTTTGCAGATCGGCGGCGACCTTGAGCGCAAAGCCGGCCTGGTCGAGGATATCGCGCTGCAGGTCGACGCCCGGGGCGATTTCGCGCACGGTCAATCCGTCGTCGAGCAGGTCGATAACGCAGCGCTCGGTGACGTACGTCACCTTCTGCCCCCGGCGGCGCGCCATATTGCCGCTGAAGGTCACTTGTTCGACGGCCTCGACGAGTTTTTTCGTCTTGCCTTCGGCAACGATCGTCAGCCGGCCGTCGCCGACTTCGAGCTTGGCGCCGGCAGTGAAGAAGCCCGAGAAAATCAGGTGGCGAGCGTGCGTCGTGATGTCGACGAAGCCGCCGCACCCGGCGGTCAGATAGGGTTTGGCGCCGAGCTTGGAAACGTTGATGCTGCCGTTGCGGTCGATTTGCATGAACGAGAGCATCGCCGAGTCGAAACCGCCGCCCTGGAAATAGGTAAACTGGTTGGGCGAGGGGACGATCGCTTCGGCGTTCGCCGAGCAGCCGAAGGCGAAGCCAAGCAGCGGCATGCCGCCGACCGCGCCCTGCTCGATGACCCAGGTCACATCGCCGTGCAATCCTTCTTCGAGCAGGATGCGCGGCACGTTGACCGAAATGCCGAAGCCGAGGTTCACCGCCGAGTCGCGCCTAAGCTCCATCGCCGCGCGCCGGGCGATGACTTTTTCCGGCCCCCAGGCGCACAGCTCGAAGGCACTGTCGGGCTGCGTGATTTCGCCGCTGATCGCCGGGTCGTAGGCGATTTGTGTTGCCTGCATTTGTGCCGGATCGACGACGAGGAAATCGACCAGCGTTCCCGGAACATGGACCTGCTGGGGTTTCAACGAACCGTTGCGGACGACGCGTTTGACCTGGGCGATGACGATGCCGCCGTTGTTACGCGCGGCGAGCGCAAGGTCCATCACGCCGAGGAAGGCGCCTTCGTGCTCAAACGAGAGGTTGCCGCGCTCGTCGGCGGTCGTCGCGCGCACGATCGCGACGCGCGGCACGACGGTCGGGAAAAAGAGCCACTCGTCGCCGGCAAACTCGACCTTCCTGACGAATGGCGCGGCGCTCGCGCGGGCGTTCATTGCGGCGCCTTCACGGTCCGGATCGACGAAGGTGTCGAGACCGACCTTGCTCAGCACGCCGGGGCGCTTGGCCGCGGCGTCGCGGTGCATGTCGAAGAGGATGCCGCTCGGCAGGTTGTAGGCGGCGACGTCGTTATCGACGATCATGCGCCAGATCGCCGGCATCGGCAGCGACGACGGGCCGCTCGGATACGAGCCACCGAAAATGCGCGCCAGCATGCCGCTTTGCGCGAGGTGATCGATGCCGCGAATCCCGTACATGTCGCCGGCAGCGATCGGCGTCAGCGCCGTCAAGCTGCGCGGCCGCTGTTCGCGAGAAAAACGCGCGCCGAGCGCAGCGAGGATCTTCTCCGGACAATTGAGCCCGCTCGAAGAACTGATCGTAACAACGTCGTCGTCGCGTACGAGTTGTGCCGCCTGCTCTGCGGTAATCACTTTATTCATCGCGGATCCTGAAGAACGTATCGTTGACCTGGCCGGGTACGGCTCGTCCGTCCCTCGATCGACAAAATTTTGAACCGGTTCAATTGCTTTGTCAACAGCCGGCGATGAGATATGCCGGCCGGTGCTGCGTGTTCGCGCGTATGTACAGGCGTTTCGCCGACAAACGCCGGGCAAACTTCGCCAGCGCAGCCAGGGTTCGCGACGCCGAACCTTCGCTTCACGAAGGCGCTATAGCCAGCGGCACACGCCTACTTGAATCCCGACTCGGTGGCGGAGAACCGGTCGAGTAGGTACACACTCTTTTTATGGGCTTCCTGATTTAAGGTTCAGCACTTCGTAACACGCGCCCATGGTGTGGTAATCGGCCTTGTTGTTATAGCTTTTCCGGTCGTCGTAACGGACGTTCTCGCGCGTCAGTATGCGATACCACGCGCCATAAACATGGTCGACAAAATAAGTGAAACTGTAGTCCCAGATCCTGTCGTACCAATCCCAGTAGCGCGAATCGCCGGTCGCCTCTGCGAGCAGCGCGGCGGCCGCGAGACTTTCGGCCTGGACCCAGAAGTATTTGTCCTGATCGTGCGCCTTGCCGTGCACATCGTAGCCGTGAATCAGGCCGCCGCACGCCTTATCCCAGCCGAACTGCAGCGCGTGGTCGAAGAGTTCGCGGGCGCGCGGCAGTCGCCAGGGCTGCGGCCGGTGCCGGTCAAGAATGACGAGCAGCTTGGCCCATTCGGTCTGATGCCCGGTCTGCACGCCCCACGGCCGCATGTGGTCGCTTTTAGTGTCGCGGTTGTAGTCGAGATCGGGCGTCCAGTCGACGCGATAGTGTTCCCAGAGGTGGCCGCCAGTGCCCTGGCATTGCCTTTGCGTCATGTGGCTGGCGAGCAGGCAGGCGCGATCGAGGTAGCGGTCTTCAGCGGTCGCTTCCCAGGCGGCGATCAAGGCTTCGCAGACGTGCATATTGTCGTTCTGGCCGCGATACAAAGTGAGATTCCACTGCGCGTCGGCTTCGCAGGCGTAGAGCTCGTAGTCCTTGTCCCAGAAATGGCTTTCCATCAGCGACCAGGTTTCGTCTATCCATGCGCGCGCCTCGGCAACGCCGATCTTCAGCGCACAAGCGTAGGCCAGCATGACGAAGGCCAGACCGTAGCAATGGTTGGTCGCATCGACGACCTGGCCGGCGTCGATGCGCCAGGCGTAGCCGCCGGTTTGCGGGTTACGGTGCACCTGGCGCAGATAGTCGAGGCCATGGATGACGCGCACCTTGTAGTCTTGCCTGCCGAACTGCTCGTAGGCCTTGGCGTAGTTGAAGACGAAACGACACGAGGCAACGAGCGTTTTGAGTCCCGGGTTGAACAACTCGCCGTTGTTCATGTAGCAGTGGAAAAAACCGCCGGCCGGATCGACTGCCCGCGGGTCGTAAAAAGCCAGCGTGTCCCGGATCTGCCGCAGAAGGAAATCCCGGCTTCGGTAATCGATCGGATAGTTCACAAAAATCCTTGTGCCTTGTTCGCCGCCCGCCACAGCGGTTGGCGGAGGAAACCACCGGCTGTGTTCTGGTTGACGGGTTGTCTGGCGGGGTGCTTTATTGGCCGCTCGGGCGGCTTCGCTGAAGTGAATTTATTACGCACTGTATCGTTACAGCAATTTAATCAAAAAAAAGAAATAGTGCAAATTTTTTGGCTCCCGCGAAACCCGGAGCCGTAACATTCGGTCAATAGGCGGCAGACTTGGCAGAGTATGATCGAAACGGGAGCACACGGAGAAGCGCATGTTTGCGATCTATGGCATCAGCGGCCCTATTTTCCAGGGTACGCTCGAAAAGCTCGGCCCGCTGGCGCCGGTGCCGCGTGCCGATGCGGTCATCGCCGCCCGCCGCGTCGGCGACCAGAGCGAAAGCCCCCGGGTCCCGGACGTCTTGCCGTTTACCGCGACGCCGAGCGGCGCGCGTGAGCAGGCGGTCGACGCCTATCAGTCGATGCTCCCGGCGAACCTCGAGCGCGGGCCGATCTATGCAGCAATGCAATTGATGCAGCGTGCGATACTGACCGTCGATGCCGACGACGAGGTCGCGCGCGTCTGGCGAATTTTCGCCGACCAGCATGTCGATCAGGCGCCGGTGCTCGACGCCGGACGCAATCTGGTGGGCATCCTCGGCGAACGAAATCTGCTGACCGCGCTCGATGTCGGCGCCAGCCAGCTGGCTGGTGCACTGGCCCAGCGCGTCGGCGAGGTGATGACGACGCCGGTCGTTTGCGCGCGCCCGACGACCGATATCCGGCGCATTGCGCGCGTCATGCTTGAGCGCGACGTTGACGGCGTGCCGATCGTCAGCGAGGACGGCAGGTTGGTCGGCTTTATTTCGCGCGGCGATATCCTGCGCGCCGTCGTCGCCGATCCGCCACTGAGCATCTGGAGTTAACTGGGAAAGCCTGCCATGAGCAAGGAAAACGTTACGATTTATCACAACGCGCGCTGTTCGAAGAGCCGATCGGCCTGCGAACTCGTCGCCGCCCGCGGCCTGACGGCCGAGGTCATCAACTATCTCGAAACGCCACCCGACCGCGACGAACTGAGTGCCCTGCTCAAAAAACTCGGCATGCGGCCCGCAGAACTCGTGCGCCGCAGCGAAACGATCTTCAACGACCAGTTTGCCGGCAAGACGTTGAGCGACGACGAATGGCTGGCCGCGCTCGTCGCGCACCCGATCCTCATCGAGCGCCCGATCGTCGTGCGCGGCGAGCGGGCGGTGATTGGACGACCGACCGAGAAGGTCGGCGAATTACTCGACGCCGACGACTGAGCGGCGCCAGTCAGGCGCAGAAGCGCTTAATCGACGATGAACAAGCGCGCGCCGCGCTCGGTCGACGAGCGATGCGCTTCGGCGTTGTCGGCGACCTGATAACTCATCCCGGCCTTGAGCGTGACGCGGCGGCCATCGGCGAGTTCGGTGTCGAGTTCGCCGTCGACACAGAACAGGATATGTCCCTTGACGCACCAGTGGTCGGCGCGGTA
>JBBRXI010000166.1:0-5673 GCA_038248575.1 Burkholderiales bacterium
GCATCGGCGGCCTGCAGCGCAAGGACCGCAGCCTGGACGTTGCCGGCCAGTTGCAGCTGCTGCGCAGCGAGCGTCACGCCTTGCTCGACTTCGGCGAGTGCGGACTCTTCATGGTTGCGCGCAAGGTTGTGGTAGAGCGTTTCGAGCGTCGCCTGCTGGCTTTTGGACTCGGCGATCCGCGCTTCAAGTTCGCCGAGCTTGCCCTCTACGGCAGCCAATTGTTCCTGCGCCTGTTTGGCGGCGGCGCGACTCTCGCGCGCCAGCGTGTCGCTTTCGGACAGCCGGCGCGCCACTTCCTGCTGCGTACGCGCCAGGCGGCTGCGCGTTTCCAGCCACTGCCAACTGGCCAGCGCGAGCGCAATCAGGGCGATGAAGAACCAAGGATTGCGCCAGACCCGGTCGCCGTGGCGCGCCGCCGCGCTCGGCGAATCGCCGAGCGTCGTAGCCGACGGGGGCAGCGGTGCTGCCGCGGTAGCAGACAGCGAATCGACCGGGTCATTCATCGTCAAGCCAATCGTGGGCGCACAGGCCTTCCATGATACCGGCATCGGCCGGCGCGGTCAGGACGACTTTTTCCCAGCCGAGCTCAGCGGCCGTGGTGGCAATCCGCCGATGCGGAACGAATATCGGCGTGCGTTGCAAACGCTCGCGGCACTGCGTATCAAGCAAGGGCAAAAGGGCGCGCAAACCCTCGCTCGACGAAACCGTGAGCGCGTCGATCCGGGTGTTGCGCAGCAGCGACATGAGCGGCGCGCCATCGGCCGGCGGCGAGCGCTGGTAGCAGACGACGGCGTCGACCTCGGCGCCGCGCAGGCGCAGCGACTCGGCGAGGAGTTCGCGCCCGTCGTTGCCGCGCAGGATCAACACCTTCCGGCCGGCGACCCGCGCGGCGTGCAGCGCCGGCAGCTCGAGCAGCGCCTCCGAATCGAAGCGCTGGCCCGGAACGACGACCTCTGCGATGCCGCACGCGGCAAGTTCTGCTGCCGTTCCCGGGCCGATCGCCGCCGCTTGCAGCGCCGGCGGCCAGCGCCTTTGCGCGAGGATGTGAGGAACGCTGAACTTCACCGCGTTCGGGCTGATGAAGATGGCGAGGACGTAGTTGTCGAGGCCGGCGATGGCCTGCCGCAATGGCTCGCCGTCCGGCGTCGGGGCGATCTCGAGGAGGGCAAAGCGCAGCGCTTCGCCGCCCTGCGCGGCAATCGCCTGCGCAAGCTGGTCGGCCTGCGCGGCCGGCCGCGTGACGAGAATACGTTTGCCGCACAAAGCCGTGCTCATTGACCGGCAATGGCGAGAATCGCGTCGGCCCCCTGCGCGCGCAGCTGCTCGGCGAGGCGCTTGCCGAGCGCTTCGGCGTCGGCCGGCGCGCCGCGCACCTCGCCGGCGAGCATCTGCCGGCCGTCGGCCGTCGCGACAAAACCGCGCAGCCACAAAACCCCGTTGTCGAGCCGCGCGTAGCCGCCGAGCGGCAGACGGCAACTACCGCCGAGGGCGCGCGAAAAAGCGCGTTCGGCGCCTACGCACTGGCTCGTCGCAAGGTCGCCGAGCGGCGCTGCCGCGGCCATCGCCGCGCCATCGCCGGCCAGCACTTCGATCGCCAGCGCGCCCTGGCCGGGCGCCGGCAATGACTCTTCGGGAGAAAGCACGGCCCGGATGCGTGTTTCGAGGCCCAGACGGATCAGGCCGGCGGCGGCGAGAATGATCGCATCGTACTGGCCGGCGTCGAGCTTGGCGAGGCGCGTATCCAGATTGCCGCGCAGCGCTTCAATGCGCAGCTGCGGGTAGGCGGCGCGCAGAACCGCCTCCCGGCGCAGACTCGAAGTGCCAACGACGGCGCCGGCCGGCAGGTCGGCCAGTCGTTCGTAGCGGTTGGCGACGAGGGCATCGCACGGGTTCTCGCGCGCCGTGATGGCGGCCAGCGCGAAGCCCTCGGGCAGATCCATAGGGACGTCCTTGAGCGAATGCACGGCAAGCTGCGCCCGGCCCTGCTGCATGGCCGTCTCGAGTTCCTTGACGAACAGGCCCTTGCCGCCGATCTGGGCGAGCGAGCGATCGACGATCTGGTCGCCGCGCGTGGTCATCGGCAGGATTTCGACGCGACGGTCCGGATACAGGGCAGCGAGGCGCGCCTGAATATGCCCGGCCTGCCACAGCGCGAGGCGCGAGTCGCGCGAAGCGATGATCAGGCGAGCCGGGACGGAGCCGTGGTTTTTCAAGGCGAAACGTTCATCGATAGGCGATTTGAAAAGCAAGATTTTGCAGCCACAGGCGAGGAGCGAATTCTAGCATGCCGACGCTCGCGAGCGTCCGCGCAGCCGGCGTTGTGGCGCCGCTAAACGTTACTCTGCCTGGCGTAGGACTTGACCAGCGGCCACTGCCGGCGGCTCACTGGCAAGCGCTCCGCAATACCGCGCAGCAGCGCCTGCCACTGCGCTTCGGCGTCGTCGGTGGTGCTGCGTTCGAAACCGACGATGGCGTCGCGCGCGACCAGCACGCTGCGATGCAGGCGAATGAAACGCGTGGCAAACTCTTCCTCGAGGTGGGTCAGTGATTCGTCGAGCAGGTATTCGCGCGCCGCGGTGCGCGCTGTAACGTATTTCAAGTCGGCCCTGAGGTAGACAATATCGGCGAGCGAAATGAGCAGCAGCCGACCGCGCTCATGGCACGACAGGTGCGAGCGAGCGCCAGGCGAAAGCTGGGCGAGCACCTGTGGCGCCGGTGGACGACTCTGGCGGGCGCGGCGCAGCGCGGCGACAAGACGCTGGGCGCGCACCGGCTTGACGAGATAGTCGATGGCGTTGACTTCGAAGGCCTCGACGGCGTGGCTATCGTAAGCGGTGACGAAAATGAGCGCCGGCGGCTGGTCAAGCTGCGCCAAGTGCCGCGCGAGCTCGATCCCGTCCATTTCCGGCATGCGGATATCGACCAGCGCTACATCGACCGCCAGTCCGTCGATGGCGGCGATGGCCATGACACCGTTGCTGGCTTCGGCGACGACGACGTTGGGCAGTTCGCCGGCAATATCGGCGAGCAGGTCGCGCAGACGGATTCGCGCCGGCGTTTCGTCGTCGACGATCATCACCGACAGGGCTGGGGACGTGTTCATATCTTCTCGCTCCGGCAAGGCAATACGATGCGCACGCGGTATTCGTGTCGCCCATCCTTTAACGCCACCTCTTTCGTTTCGAGGCGCGCCTCAAGATCGTAATAAAGTGCCAGCCGTTCGCGAATATTGGCCAGCGCCATATGGTTGCCGCCCGGCACGTCGGTTCCACCGTGGCAGGGATTGGAGAGCCCGATGTGCAGCTCGTTGCCCTTGCGCGCGAAGGCGATGCGTATGGTGCCGGGTTCGGACGACGGTTCGATGCCGTAATAGACGGCGTTTTCGAGCAGCGGTTGCAGCATGAGCGGCGGCACCTTGACGTCGGCCGGCACTGCGCTGACCTGCCAGACAACGTTGAGCCGCTCGCCGAGCCGCAGCTTCTCGAGGTCGAGGTACTGGCGGCAAAGCGCAATCTCGTCGGCGAGCGGCAGCAAGTCGCGCTGATCGCGCATCAGCGCCCGAAAGAGATCGGCGAGTTCCTCGATCGCCGTCTCGGCCCGGCGCGGCTCGGAACGGATCAGCGAGAGTACCGCGTTCAGACTGTTGAAGAGAAAATGCGGTCGGATGCGCGCCGTCAGCGCCTGCAGCCTGGCCTCGGCAAGCGCTGGCGAGAAGGCCTTGGCGCGCAGCGAAAAGTAGAAGAGCAGCGTCGCCGCCGTGGCACCCGAGAGCAGGCTGGCACGCAGCAGGCGCTGCCAGCTGCCTTCGTCGAAACCCATGAAACGCCAGAAATCGAGCAACAGCGCGGCCGACCCGGCGGCCAGGACGATGATGAAAATCTGCCCGAGACCTGCCGGAAGGCGGCGCAGCCCTTTCCCGAGCAGCGCCAGCAGCGCAAGATTGAGCAGCAACAGCGGCTGCACCCATGCCGCCATGTCGACGTAACGCGGCACCCAGTCGGCGATACCGTTGCTGTGCACGAGCGCTGCGGCGAGCGCAAGCGCATTGACGCCAAGCAGAACGCGCAGCATGACGCCGAAGTTACGAAAGTCCGGCAAGCTTTGTCCCTCCGGGTTTTGCTTTATACTGCACGCGGTTATTCTAGCCTATCCCTACTGCCTCCATCATGAGCCCATCGAGCCCTTCCACGCCCGCGCAGTACACTTGGGCCGGCCGTTTTTCCGAACCGGTGTCTGACCTCGTCAAACGCTACACGGCTTCCGTCGATTTTGACAAGCGCATGTGGCGCCAGGACATTCGTGGTTCGCTCGCGCACGCGCGCATGCTCGCTCGCCAGGGGATCATTTCGGCGCAGGATCTCGCCGATATCCAGCGCGGCATGACGCAGATCGTCGAAGAAATCGAGTCCAGTGCGTTTGCCTGGTCGGTTGACCTCGAAGACGTGCACCTCAACATCGAAAAGCGTCTGACCGCGATCGTCGGCGACGCCGGCAAGCGCCTGCACACCGGCCGCTCGCGCAACGACCAGGTAGCGACCGACATCCGCCTCTATCTGCGCGATTCGATCGACGATATCCAGGTCCTGCTGCGCCAGTTTCAGAGCAATCTTCTCGACCTTGCCGAGCGTGAGGCGGCAACGGCGATGCCAGGCTTTACGCACCTGCAGGTCGCCCAGCCGATCACCTTTGGTCACCATCTGCTGGCCTGGTTCGAAATGACACGCCGCGACGGCGAACGCTTTGCCGACGTACGCCGGCGGACCAATCGCCTGCCACTTGGCGCCGCCGCGCTGGCCGGCACGACCTACCCGATCGACCGTGAATTCGTCGCCGCCGAACTCGGCTTCGAGGCCATCTGCGAAAACTCGCTTGACGCCGTTTCGGACCGCGATTTCGCCATTGAATTCTGCGCCGCGAGCGCGCTGCTGATGATGCATTTTTCGCGCATGTCGGAAGAACTCGTGCTGTGGATGAACCCGCGCTTTTCCTTCGTCAAGATCGCCGACCGCTTCTGTACCGGCAGTTCAATCATGCCGCAGAAGAAAAACCCCGACGTTCCCGAACTCGCGCGCGGTAAGACCGGGCGCGTCTACGGACATCTGATGGCGCTGCTGACGCTGATGAAAGGCCAGCCGCTGGCCTACAACAAGGACAACCAGGAAGACAAAGAGCCGCTCTTCGATTCGGTGGATACGGTGACCGACACGCTGCGCATTTTTGCCGACATGATCTCCGGCGTCACGGCACGCCCCGAGAATATGCAGGACGCGCTGCGTCAGGGCTTTGCCACGGCGACCGACCTCGCCGACTATCTGACGCGCAAGGGATTGCCGTTTCGCGATGCGCACGAAGCCGTCGGCCTCGCCGTTCGCCGCGCCGAGGCGCTGGGCGTCGATCTGGCGCAGTTAGCGCTCGCTGAGCTGCAACGTTTTTCGCCGCTGATCGCCGACGACATCTTTGCCGTGCTCACCGTAGACGGCTCGCTCGCCGCTCGCAATCACCTCGGCGGCACGGCGCCGAGCCAGGTGCGGGCGGCGATCGCGCGCGCCCGGCGCCAGTTCTGAGCGAAGCGGCCGACGTGGAAAAGATCGGCAAATACGATCTGGTTTGCCAAATCGGCCGCGGCGCCACCTCGACCGTCTATCTTGGCAGCGATCCTTTTTCCCAGCGCGA
>JBBRXI010000167.1:0-5662 GCA_038248575.1 Burkholderiales bacterium
CTGCTTAGTTGTAAATAGATTACTCCCTGTGCCTGTATTTCAGTTGTGTGCTCTTCCGTTCTGCTTAGAAGGACGTGCCGGCCTGCTGTAACTGGGTCTCTTGGTTCGCCGCCATGTAGGCGGCTTAGAAGAGTTCAAGGCCAAGCCGGACGAGCGGGTCAGAGTTCGCCGCCATGCCCGCAAAGCAGCGAGCCGGACTCCGTTCGCCGCCATGTAGGCGGCTTAGAAGCGCTTATCCCACGCCGAGGCATTCGCATTGAAGTTCGCCGCCATGTAGGCGGCTTAGAAGCTGCGCGCCCCACGGTTTTGGCTCGGTCACTGGTTCGCCGCCATGTAGGCGGCTTAGAAGGGAGACTGGCAAACAGCCTTAGCTTCGCTCACGTTCGCCGCCATGTAGGCGGCTTAGAAGGCAGGTATTCACTGCGGGAGCCAGCCCCAATAGTTCGCCGCCACGAAGACGGTTTAGGACACGACGGGCCATTCGGCACCCACGCTTTCAATTTTTTCCAGTACTCGCGACGAATCGTCGTAACGCTCGGACTTAGCGCCGAAAGCGCGTCTCCCGCATTGGAACGAAAAATCTGCTGATGCCCCTTCCACGCGGCGTTCTGCTTATTTCGCCTTCCTCTCAAAGCCAGATTGAAATTGCCGTGCTAAACTCAACCCCGTTTGGTATCTAAAACGAGCGCACTGCCAAACAGGTAAATGTTATAAATCAATTAGTTACGACAGTTGCATGGTGGCTTTCGATCCCGCGCGCCTCCACCAAAAACAATATGTTGAAGTCAAAAGAAGGCCAGATAACCCTGTAGCGCCCGGGTCTTGGTCTTTTTTTTCGCCTCTACGCAGGTGGCCGGCACGCTGGAGCACATCGCGCAATGAGTTACACCGCAGAATCCATTTCCGTTCTCAAGGGACTGGAGCCCGTTCGCCATCGGCCCGGGATGTACACGCGTACGGACTCGCCGCTGCACATCATCCAGGAAGCGATCGACAACGCCGCCGACGAGGCGCTTGGCGGCTATTGCAAGCGGATTCTCGTCACCCTGCACGGCGATGGCTCGGTGTCTGTACAGGACGACGGGCGCGGCATCCCGGTGGAAATCCATCCGGTCGAAAAAGTGCCGACCGTCGAGGTCGTGTTCACCCAGTTGCACGCCGGCGGAAAGTTCAACAAGAACGACGGCAGTTCGGCCTACCGTTTTTCGGGCGGCCTGCACGGCGTCGGCGTTTCGGTGACCAACGCGCTGTCCCGGCGGCTCGAGGTCGAGGTCATTCGCGACGGCGGCCGCTACCAGATCGCTTTTTCGGGCGGCGCCGTCGTCGAGCCGCTGCAGCGCGTCGGCGACGCGCCGAAAAAAGCCAGCGGGACGCGCCTGCGCGCCTGGCCCGATGCGCAATTCTTCGATTCGCCGCATATCCCTGGCGCGGAACTCGAACGCCTGCAGCGCAGCAAGGCGGTTCTGCTGCCCGGTCTCGAAATCTCGCTCAGCGTCGAAAACGGCGCGACAACGACCTGGTGTTTTGCCGCCGGCATGCAGCAATACCTCGCCGAACAGCTCGACGGTGAGTTGGCGGCGCCGATGTTTACTGCCGAAAAATACGCGCCGGCCGGCGACGAAAATTTTCCCGTCGGCGCCGGCGCCGCATGGGCCCTGTGCTGGACCGCGGACGGCAACCTGGCGCGCGAATCCTACGTCAACCTGATCCCGACGCCGGCCGGCGGAACGCACGAAACCGGGCTGCGCCAAGCCGCCTTCGAAGCCGTCAAGGGTTTTGCCGAGCACCGGGCGCTGCTGCCCAAGGGGGTCAAGCTGGCCGCCGAGGACGTCTTCTCGCGCGCCAGCTTCGTTCTCGCCGCGCGCGTTCTCGACCCCTCGTTTCAGGGACAGATCAAAGAGCGGCTCAACTCGCGCGACGCCGTCGCGCTGATCTCGCGCATGGTGCGCGACCCACTCGAACTGTGGCTCAACGAGCACCCCGACGACGCCAGGAAAATCACCGAACTGGCGATCCGTGCGGCGCAGGCGCGCTCGCGCGCCGGGCAGAAGATCGAAAAACGCAAACAGTCGGCAGTCGCCATTCTGCCCGGCAAGCTTTCCGACTGTCAGAGCGAGGATATCCGGCGCAACGAGATCTTCCTGGTCGAAGGCGATTCGGCCGGCGGCTCCGCCAAATCAGGCCGCGATAAAGAATTGCAGGCGATTCTGCCGCTCCGCGGCAAGGTGCTCAACACGTGGGAAGTCGAAGCCGGCAGCCTGTTTGCCAATCGCGAGGTGCACGACATCGCCGTCGCGCTCGGCATCGACCCGCACCGGCCCGATGCACCGGCAAGCGTTCTCGCCAACCTGCGCTACGGCAAGGTCGTGATCATGACCGACGCCGACGTCGACGGCAGCCACATCCGCGTGCTGCTGTGCACGCTGTTCTATCGCCATTTTCCGCGGCTCATTGCCGCCGGACATTTGTACTTCGCCCAGCCGCCGCTCTACCGCCTTGACGTCCCGGCGGTCGGCAAAAAACGGCCGCCGCGTAAACTCTACGCGCTCGACGGCGCCGAACGTGACGCGATCATCGACCGCCTCGTTCTGGAGGGCGTCAAGGCCGACGCGATCGCCATTTCGCGCTTCAAGGGGCTGGGTGAAATGAATCCCGAACAGCTTTGGGAGACGACCATGTCGCCTGATACGCGCCGCCTGATGCGCATCCGTCAGCCTGGCGCTGATGACGCCAACCCGGTCATGAATATGCTGATGGCGAAAAATGAATCGGCCGGCCGGCGCGCCTGGATGGAAGCCAACGGCGCGCTGATCGGCGCCGAGATTTGATGCTACGACTTACAACCCACCGCAGAGGCGCAGAGGACGCAGAGTTAACGCAGAGAAAATCAACAAGTATTTTGCCTTTCTCTGCGCTATCTCAGCGCCCTCCGCGCCTCTGCGGTGGACTTCGACGTTATTTTCAAGACTGCCATGCCGACCACACCTGACCTCTTTGACGACCTGCCGGTGATCAACGCGCCGCCGCCCGCCCCGCCGGCGCCACCCCTGCCGGCACTGGCCGAGGACGACGACGGGCAGAGCATCCTGCTGCACGACTCGGCGGCCAAGGATTACCTCGAATACGCCATCGCCGTCGTCAAGGGGCGTGCGCTGCCCGACGTCAAGGATGGGCAAAAGCCGGTGCAGCGGCGCGTGCTGTTCGCCATGCGCGAACTCGGCCTGATGGCCGGCGCCAAGCCGGTGAAGTCGGCGCGCGTCGTCGGCGACGTGATCGGTAAATACCACCCGCACGGTGATACCTCGGCGTACGACGCGATGGTGCGTGTCGCCCAGCCGTTTTCCTTGCGCTACCCGCTGGTCGACGGGCAAGGCAACTTCGGCTCGCGCGACGGCGACAACGCCGCGGCGATGCGCTACACCGAAGCGCGCCTGGCACCGATCGCCGAACTTTTGCTCGGCGAACTTTCCGAAGGCACCGTCGATTTCCAGCCGAACTACGACGGCTCGTTCGAGGAACCGGCTTTCCTGCCGGCACGCCTGCCTTTTTCGCTCTTGAACGGCGCCTCGGGAATCGCCGTCGGCATGGCCACCGAAATGCCGTCGCACAATTTGCGCGAAGTCGCCGCCGCAGCGATCCACATGCTGCACAACCCGGGCGCAGGACTCGCCGAGCTGATGGCGCACGTCCCCGGCCCCGACTACCCGGGCGGCGGCCAGATCATTTCGAGCAGCGCCGAGATCGCCAGCGCCTACGCCAGCGGCCGCGGCAGCCTGCGCGTGCGCGCGCGCTACGAATTCGAGGAGATGGCGCGCGGCGCCTGGCAACTCGTGATCCGCGAACTACCGCCCGGCGTCTCGTCGGCCAAGGTGCTCTCCGAAATCGGCGCACTGATGAACCCGCAGGCAAAACCGGGCAAGAAATCGATCGAGCAGGCCGCGGCGCAGTTGAAAGCGTTGTTTGCCTCGCAACTCGACCGCGCGCGCGACGAGTCGGGCAAGGACGACGATATCCGCCTCGTTTTCGAACCGACGAGTTCGCGCCTGCCGCGCGACGAATTCGTCGCCCTGCTGCTCGCCCACACCAGCCTTGAGACGACGGCGCCGATCAACCTCGTCGCCGTCGGCATCGACGGCCGCCCGTGCCAGAAGACGCTCGCCGACCTGATCGGTGAATGGTGCCGTTTCCGCATGCACACCGTGCACCGGCGAACCGGGTATCGCCTGGCCAAGGCCAACGACCGCATCCACATTCTCGAAGGCCGGCACATCGTCTTTCTCAACATCGACGAAGTGATCCACCTGATCCGTGAATCGGACGAGCCGAAACCGGCGCTGATCACCCGCTTCGCGCTCTCCGACCGGCAGGCCGAGGACATCCTCGAAATCCGCCTACGCCAGTTGGCGCGGCTCGAAGGCATCAAAATCGAACAGGAGCTGGAAAAGCTGCGCGGCGAAAAAGACGAGCTGATCAGACTGCTCGAGAGTGACAGCCTGCTGCGCAAGCTCGTCGTGCGCGAAATCCGCGCCGACGCCGCCAAACACGGCGACGAGCGGCGCACGACGATCGAGCCGGCGGCGATGGCTTCGCGCGCAGAAATCGCCGCGGTCGCCGACGAGCCGGTGACGTTGATTGTCTCGGAAAAAAGCTGGGCGCGCGTACGCCAGGGCCACGGACTCGACCTCTCGGCGGTCGCCTACAAGGACGGCGACGGCCCGGGCGCGACCTTCGAATGCCGCTCGGTCGATTCGCTGGTCATTCTGTCGACCGAGGGCCGCGCGTTCACCGTCGCCGTCGCCAGCCTGCCCGACGGCCGCGGCATGGGTGCGCCGCTGCCCTCGTTCATCGAGATCGGCAGCGGCAGGATCGCCCACGTGCTCACCGGCCGCCCGGACGAAGAACTGCTCGTCGCCAAGACCTCGGGCTACGGATTCGTGTGTACCTACGCCGACCTGCTCTCGCGGCAAAAGGCCGGCAAGGCTTTCTTGACCGTCGAGGACTGTGCGCTGATCCTGCCACCGGCGCGCGCCGCCGGGATGGATCACGTCGCTGCGCTATCGGACGACGGCCGCCTGCTCGTCTTTCCGCTCGATCAGATGAAGCGGCTGTCGAGCGGCAAGGGCGTCCAGATCATCGGACTCAAGGGCCGCGAGACGCTCAAGGCCATCGTCGCCGTCAAGGGGCCCGTGGTCAGCATCAAGGGGACTTTCCGCAACAAGCCCAAGCGCCTGCTCTCCGAAGCCAAACACTTAAGCCAGCGCGCCCGCCGCGGCGCTCCGGTCGGCCTCGTCAATCAGCCGACGTTCGCCGCGCTCGAGTCGGCGAACGAAAATACCGGCTAGACCGGAGGCATTGAGGAGGTATTGAGGTTCCACAGCGACCCGCCCGTCGTTTATCCTGCGAAGACGCGCAGCCAGCTAAGGAGGCCTGACCATGAAAAGATCCGTCTGGGTAATCGTTGCCCTCATTCTTATAGGCGTCGGGATCGCCGCCTATTTCCAGCTCAACCATAAGGCCGAGCCACTGCCGGTGGCGCAGCACGCAATCGTACCTCAGCCGCCGGCCCCCCCGCCGCCGACCCCGCCGCCCCTGGCGGCGCCGCTCCAGCCCGCGGCCGAACCGGCGATTGCCCATCCGCTGGTCAGCGCGCCGACAGCGACAC
>JBBRXI010000168.1:0-5649 GCA_038248575.1 Burkholderiales bacterium
ATGTTTCGGCGTCGTAAACGACTTAGGCCACCTTGTGTGGTGGCCTAAGTCATTGAATCGATTGGTCGGGGCGAAAAGATTCGAACTTTCGACCCCTTGCACCCCATGCAAGTGCGCTACCAGGCTGCGCTACGCCCCGACGGCGTGAATTATAACCGATATCGCCCTGGCTTGGATCAGACGCGAAGCAATTCTGCGATCTTGTGCAACTCCTCGCGCAGCGTCTCGGGCGTCAGAACCGACGGCTGGGCGCCAGCGACCGCGTCATCGAGCCGGTTGCGCGCGCCATTGATCGTAAACCCCTGGTTGTAGAGGAGTTCGCGGATGCGGCGCACCAGCAGGACTTCGTGGTGCTGGTAATAGCGCCGGTTACCGCGGCGCTTGACCGGTTTGAGTTGCGTGAATTCCTGCTCCCAATAGCGCAGAACATGCGGCTTGACCCCACACAGTTCGCTGACTTCGCCGATGGTGAAGTAGCGCTTTGCGGGGATGGGCGGCAACGGCTCCTTGCCGGTGTCTTTAGGACTCGGTTCCATTGTAGGAGAGCTCCACTTCACCCTTCAACTTCTGACTGGCGTGGAAAGTGACGACACGCCGCGCGGTGATGGGGATCTCCTCACCAGTTTTGGGATTTCGCCCGGGACGTTGCGGTTTGTCGCGCAGCTGGAAATTACCAAAGCCCGAAAGCTTTACACCGTCGCCGCGCTCGAGCGAGTTGCGGATCTCTTCAAAGAAAGCTTCAACCATATCCTTGGCTTCGCGCTTGTTGAGACCAACTTTTTCAAATAGTAGATCGGCGAGTTCTGCTTTCGTCAGCGTCATCTTTATTTTCCCTGTCAGACGCGCAGCTGCGCAGCGAACGCCTGCTCCAGATAGGCGACTAATTTTTGCATCGTGGCATCGACTTCCGCGTCTTGCAAAGTCCTTTGAGTATCTTGCATAACTACCCGGAACGCAAGGCTTTTTTTCCCGGCGGGGATGCCTTTTCCGGTATAGACATCGAACAATCGAATGTCCTGAATGAGGGTCTGGCGGTTGGCCGCCATGCCATCAATGAGCGGCTGCAACTCGAGTCGCTGGTCGACGACGATCGCCAGATCGCGGATCGCTGGCGGCTGGCGCGAGACCTCGGTGTAGTGTGGCAATTTCGCTCTTTTTAGTACTGCCAGATCAAGCTCGAAAACGACGGGCGCGAGCGGCAAGGCGTATTTTTGTAGCCACTGCGGATGCAGTTCGCCAACAAAGCCTACTGGTTTTCCGTCGACCAGCACGCGCGCGTTGCGACCCGGGTGCAGGGCGGGGTGATCGCCTTTTTCGAAACGCGCGGCAAGTGGGGCGAGCAGCAGTTCGACCTCACCTTTGAGGTCGAAGAAATCGACGTTGCGCGAGGCATTTCCCCACTGCTCGGGAAGCGCGCCACCGTACGCCAGGCCGGCGAGCTTCGCCGGTTGGTCAAAGCCGGCGACCGGGGCACCGGCCGGGTCGCGGAAAAAACAGCGACCGCTCTCGAATACACGAACCCGGCTTTGCCGCCGTTTGAGATTGGTGACCACGTTGGCGACCAAGCCGCCAATCAAGGTCGAACGCATCACGCCCATCTGGCTGGCGATCGGATTAGCCAGGCGAACGGGCGCGTCATTGCCGGCAAAATCGGACTCCCAGCTTTCTTCGACAAAGGCGTAGTTCACGACTTCCTGGAAGCCCCTGCTCGTTAGAATCTGCCGAATCCGGCTGAGCGGACGCACGCTCTCGCTGTGCGGCAGCATGGTGAGCCGGGCGTGCGGCGCGTTCGGCGGGATGTTATCGTAGCCATGAACGCGTGCGATTTCTTCAATCAGGTCTTCCTCGATCTCGATGTCGAAGCGATAGCTTGGCGGTGTCACGATAATGTCGTCGCCGTCGCGTAAGAAGCTGAGGTCGAGGCGCGATAGCAAGGCGCCGATCTGCTCGGTCGAAAACGCCAGACCGAGAACCCGGGCGACGCGTGCCGGTCGCAACCGCACCGGCCGTCGCTCGGGCAGCGTAGCAGCGGCTTCGCACAACGGGCCGGCCTGACCGCCGCAGATATCGACGATGAGCTGCGTTGCGCGTTCGAGCGCGCGCCGCGTTCCGCCGAAATCGACACCCCGCTCGAAGCGATGTGAGGCGTCCGACGCGAAGCCATAGCGACGCGCGCGCCCGGCAATCGCCGTCGGCGCGAAGAACGCGGACTCAAGGAACATCTCGTGCGTGTCGAGCGTAATCGCGCTGTCGGCGCCGCCCATAATTCCGGCCATGGCCAGCGGGCGCTTGTCGTCGGCGATCAGGAGAACGTCCGGCTGTAAACTGAGCGTTTGTTCGTTGAGCAGAACAATTTCTTCACCGGGGCGCGCCATGCGGGCGTGTATTGCGCCGTCAAGCGTGCTGTTGTCGAAGGCATGCAATGGTTGCCCGAGTTCGAGCATGACGAAGTTGGTGATATCGACCAGCGCCGAAATTGCGCGCAGGCCGCTGCGCTCGATGCGGCGCTTCATCCACTCGGGTGTCGGGGCGCGCGCGTCGACGCCGGCGATGACGCGGCCGCAATAGAGCGGACAGGCATTCGGCGCGTCAAGGATAATTTTGCGTGTGGCGGCTATGCCCGTCGGCGCGCTGGCGACGATCGGGTAAGTCGCCGGCGTGCTGGTCAGCGCCGCAACCTCGCGCGCAACGCCGGTCAGCGACAGACAATCGGCGCGGTTGGGCGTCAGCTTCAAGGTGAGCAGACGGTCGTCGAGATCCAGATAATTGCGCAGGTCTTCGCCGATCGGCGCATCGGACGGCAGTACGAGCAAGCCTGAGGCGTCTTCGGCAATCGCCAGCTCCTTGGCCGAGCACAGCATTCCCGACGAGTCGACGCCGCGCACCTTGGCGACCTTGATCTTGAAGTCGCCGGGAAGATTGGCGCCCGGCAGCGCGCAGGGCACTCTCAGGCCGGCGGCGACGTTCGGCGCGCCGCAGACGATCTGCAGGGGCTCGCTCGTTCCAATGTCGACGCGGCAGACCTTGAGCCGATCGGCGTCGGGGTGCTTCGTCACTTCGATGACCTGGGCGACGACGACCTGGTCAAAAAATGGGGCAACGGCCTCTTCTTCCTCGACTTCGAGGCCAGCCATGGTCAGGAGGTGGGAGAACGCGTCGCCGGAAACAGGCGGGTTGACGAAGCTGCGGAGCCAGGATTCAGAAAATTTCATGATGATCCATCAAACGAACTGGCGCAGGAAGCGCAGGTCACCGTCGAAGAACAGGCGCAGGTCATTGACGCCGTAACGAAGCATGGTCAAGCGGTCGGGACCCATGCCGAAGGCAAAGCCGATGTAGTTTTCGGAGTCAATGCCGACATGGCGCAGAACGTTCGGGTGCACCATGCCGCAGCCCGCGATTTCGAGCCAGCGGCCTTTGAGCGCGCCGCTCATGAAGGCAACGTCGATTTCGGCCGAAGGCTCGGTAAACGGGAAGAAAGACGGGCGGAAACGCACTTGCAGGTCGTCGCTCTCAAAGAAGCGGCGCAGAAAATCGGCCATCACGCCCTTCAAGTCGGCAAAGCTTACGCTCTCGCCGATCCAGAGGCCTTCGACCTGGTGGAACATCGGCGAGTGCGTCGCGTCTGAATCGACACGATAGACGCGGCCCGGCGCTATGACGCGAATCTCCGGCATCGTCGCGAGGTGCGCGTATTTGGCGACGTGCGCCTGCATGTAGCGCACCTGTATCGGGCTGGTGTGCGTGCGCAGCAGGATGCCCTCAGCCGCCTGGCCGCTTTCATCCTGCAGATAAAACGTGTCGTGCATCGAGCGTGCTGGGTGGTCAGCGGGCGTATTGAGCGCGGTGAAGTTGTGGAAATCGTCTTCGATTTCCGGGCCGTCGGCGACGTCAAAGCCAATCGAGGCAAAGAGCGTCTCGATGCGCTCAAGCGTCCGCGTGACGGGGTGCAGGCCACCGCGTGATTCGCCGCGACCCGCCAGCGTGACGTCGAGCGATTCTTCAGCCAGGCGCGCTTCGAGCGCGCGCGCGCGAATGGCGTCCCGACGAGCGTTGAGCGCGGATTCTATGGCCTCCTTGACGCGATTGATGTGCGCACCGGCGCTCTTGCGCGCGTCGGGCGAAAGCTTGGCCAGGCCTTTGAGCAGGGCTGTGATCTGCCCGCTTTTGCCGAGGAAGGTCGCCTTGATTTGCTCAAGGGCATCGGGATCGTCGGTGGCGGCGAAGGCGGCCGACGCGTCTTGCGCGAGCTGATCGAGATTGTGCATAAGCTTTTAAGGGATTACCGAAAAAAAAGGAGGCGCAAGCCTCCCTTTTTCAACGCTCGTTCAATCAGGCGCCGAGCTGGGCTTTGGCCTGCACGGCCAGAGCAGCAAATGCCGGCTTGTCGAAGACCGCGAGATCAGCGAGAACCTTGCGGTCAACTTCGATCTGCGCCTTTTTCAGGCCGTTCATGAAGGTGCTGTATTTCATGCCGGCATCACGGGCCGCCGCGTTGATCCGGGCGATCCACAGGGCGCGAAACTGACGTTTCCTTTGCCGACGGTCACGGTAGGCGTACTGGCCGGCTTTCATCACCGCCTGTTTGGCGATGCGGTATACGCTCTTGCGCCGGCCGCGGTAACCCTTGGCCAGGGCAATGATTTTTTTGTGGCGCGCGCGCGCCGTTACACCACGTTTAACTCGGGGCATTGTTTATCTCCTCAGGCGTAAGGCATCATGGAACGAACCATGGCCTTGTCGGAGTGATGCACTCCGGTCATGCCGCGCAGTTGGCGCTTGGCTTTGGTGGTTTTCTTGGTCAGGATGTGGCGCTTGAACGCCTGTCCGCGCTTGATGCGACCGCTCGCGCTGACCTTGAAGCGCTTTTTGGCGCCACTCTTGGTCTTCATTTTGGGCATTGAATGCTCCTATTTATAAACATGGCGGCAGGTGTCCCCCGGCGGGAGCACTTTCGACCTGATACCACTTGGGGTGCTACCACAACAACAACTATTGCTTCTTCTTGCTCGGCGTCAGGATCATCACCATCTGGCGGCCTTCCATTTTTGGCATCTGTTCGACGGCAGCGACCTCCTGCAGGTCGGTCCGAATGCGCTCGATCTGCCGCATGCCGATTTCCTGGTGAGCCATTTCACGACCACGAAAGCGCAAGGTAACCTTCACCTTGTCGTCTTCCTGCAAAAAACGCGTCATGTTGCGCAACTTGATCTGGTAGTCGTTCTCGTCGGTACCCGGTCGGAACTTGACTTCCTTGACCTGAACCTGCTTCTGCTTGAGCTTTTGCTCGTGCTGTCGCTTTTGTTCCTGGTACTTGAATTTGCCGTAATCCATGATCCGGCAAACCGGAGGTTGCGCCATCGGAGCAATCTCAACCAGATCGACACCTGCCTCTTCGGCCAACTGAAGTGCTGCTCTGACGCTGGTGATGCCGAGCGCCTCACCTTCTTCACCTACTAGCCGTATTTCCGGGGCGTTGATCTCTTCGTTAATGCGTTGCGCCTTTTGCAGTGCGATGGTTCGACTCCTTATAAAGACAAAAATTAAGCCGTTCCACTTCGCGCAGCGACTTCTGCGAGAAGTCGCTCGGTCAGAGCCTCGAGCGGCATTTGCCCAAGATCCTGACCACCGCGTGTACGCACGGCAACC
>JBBRXI010000169.1:0-5621 GCA_038248575.1 Burkholderiales bacterium
CGGCGGCAATACCAGACGCGCTTCGCCGGCTGGACTACCGTCGCGCAGCCAGATTCCCGGAATCGCGCCGGTCGCCGATAAACCCGCAGTGCGCGGCCGCAGTTCGACGCTCGCCGCCTCGCGCCCGAGCGCCTGGATGCCAAGGCGGACATGCGCGGACGAATCCTTGGTGTAGCGCCGAATGACGCCGAGCAACCAGTTGGCGCCGCCTTCCGGCTGCATGGCGAGCAGAGCGCCAATCCCCAGCCAGTCGGCGGCGGCCTCGGCGCTGGCGCCCAAGCCGCCGCGGCTCACGTCCTCGACAACCCAACTCTCGGCGACGCGCTCCTTGCCCAGACGCGCGAGGTCGCCGGCAAAGACCGTGAAGCAGTCGTCAAACCCGTGCAGCACGGCGATCCGTGTCTTCACTGTGTGCCGGGTGTGCTCGCGCCGCGGCGGCTCGCTCGCCCAGTACAGCGCGAGATGGCGCAGGACCGGCAAGAGCACCGCGGCCGGGTAATCGCCGCCCAGATTTAACGCCTCCGGCACCTTGCCGAGTTCGACGCTGCGGATCAATTCGGCGAGCTTTTCCGGCGCACTTCCCGGCGAAAAAAAACGCAGGCTGGGCGAGAGCTGTTCGGGGCGGCGGGCCAGTCGCGTCGGCGGCGAGCCGTTGCCCGCATCGACCCAATGCACGCTGTCCGGCAAACACAATTTCGAGAAGACAAAACCGGCCTGCAAATGGGCGATCACGCGGTCGGCAAGTTCGATCTCGAGCGGCATCAGATTGTCCATCGACGACGAGCAGGTAATGAGCGCCTGCAGGTACTGCTGGGTGACGCTGGTCAAGCCGACCTGCCCCGGATAGAGCTGCACTGGCTTTTGCGCGTAAGCCCCCGCTTCCGCCGCCAGATAGGGTTGTCCGAGGCCCCGCCACAAGTCTTCGCCGATCGGTCCATAGCGGTAGCAGACCCACTTGAGCTGCGTTGCACGCGCTGCCATAAGCCGTGTCGCGGCGAGCGCCAGCGAGCCTTTGAGCGGGTCGCCCTTCTTGCCCGGCGACGGCTCGACGCAGCGCGCGTAAAGGCTGGCCACTTCGCCCCAATAGTTGTAGCAGATCGTCCACATCCGGCGCTCGTCACTTTTTGACAGGCGAGCCGACGACAGGTAGTCGCGCGACAGACGGCGGATCGGCGCTTGCGCCGCTTCGTCAAGCTCTCGGACGACGTTGAACAGGTGCTCGGTGCGAAAATCGTTTGCCGACTGCAAGGATTCGAACCAGCCATAAATCTCGTCAACCGCCTTGAAGGCGTTATCGAGCGGCAATTCGGCGAGAACGCGTTTGACTTCCGTGGCTTCGCCCAGCGGATGGTCCGGGCGCGACGAAAAAAATTTCATGATCATAGCGGCCGGTGGTTCTTTCCAGAGCGAAATGGGATTGACACCAGCCAGTATAATGTCATCGCCGAAACCTGCAAGCAGCAGCGACGGCCCGAGCCGGCGCCCGTCAGGCGCGCCAGGCGATCGCAAAAACGCGGCTCGGCAGCGTCCGATCAACTACAATTGACGCCTTCCGAACCCAGTACGCCGCGCCACGGCGGGCAAGAAAAAATGCAACCCTACCTCGATCTCATGCGCCACGTCCTTGAACAGGGCAGCGTCAAGGAAGACCGCACCGGAACCGGGACGCGCTCGGTCTTCGGCTGGCAGATGCGCTTTGACCTGGCTGCCGGCTTCCCTTTGCTGACCACCAAGAAGCTCCACCTGCGCTCGATCATCCACGAACTGCTGTGGTTCCTGCGCGGCGACACCAATATTGGCTATCTTCAGGAAAACGGCGTGCGCATCTGGGACGAGTGGGCCGACGAAAACGGCGACTTGGGGCCGGTCTATGGTCATCAGTGGCGCCACTGGAAAACTGCCGAGGGGCGCGAAATCGACCAGATCGCCGAGCTCGTCGACAACCTCAAGAAAAACCCCAACTCGCGCCGGCACATGGTCACCGCCTGGAATCCGAGCGACGTCGAGAAAATGGCCTTGCCGCCGTGCCACGCCTTGTTCCAGCTCTACGTCGCTGCGCCGCAGGGCGCAGCGTTATCGGCCGATCAGCGACCGCGGCTGTCGTGCCAGCTCTACCAGCGCAGCGCCGACATCTTCCTCGGTGTTCCGTTTAATATCGCCTCGTACGCGCTGCTCACGATGATGCTGGCGCAGGTCTGCGATTATCAGCCCGGCGATTTCGTGCATACGCTCGGCGACGCGCATCTCTACAGCAACCATTTTGAGCAGGCGCGCCTGCAGCTTTCGCGCGCACCCCGGCCTTTGCCGACGATGCGCGTCAATCCTGCGGTACGCGACCTCTTCGCTTTTCGCTTCGCGGACTTCACGCTCGAAGGCTACGACCCCCACCCGCACATCGCCGCACCGGTCGCTGTTTAAGACGACGCGCGCGTGGCCACGCTGCTTTCACTGATTGCCGCCGTCGGCGAAAATCGCGCCATCGGCAAGGCGCAGCGCCTGCTCTGGCAGCTGCCCGAGGATCTGCGGCACTTTCGCGCAATATCGCTCGGCAAGCCGGTGATCATGGGGCGCAAGACCTGGGAGTCGCTGCCCGCCGCGTTCCGCCCGCTGCCCGGACGGCGCAACGTCGTCGTCACGCGCAACCCGGCGTATCAGGCACCCGGGGCGACGCTCGCCGGTTCGCTGGCCGACGCGCTGAACGAAGCGGCCAACGCCGAAGAAGTGCTCGTCGTCGGCGGCGCCGAACTCTATCGCGCAGCTTTGCCGGCGGCCAACCGACTCTATCTGACCGAAGTCGCCGACCGCCCGGAGGCCGACGCGTTTTTTCCCGAACTGCCGCCGGGCGAGTGGTGCGAGGTATCGCGCGAAGACCGGCGCGATCCGTCAGGGCTGGCTTTTTCCTTCGTCGTCTATCAGCGCACGCAGTCGACGAAATAGCTCGGTTTGCCGCGCACCGTTTCCTTGACGAGGCCGTGGATGTCGGTTTCGAAACCAGGGAATTGCTCGTTGAAATCGCGCGCGAATTTCAAGTAGCGAACGATCGTCGCGTTGAAGCGTTCGCCTGGAATGAGCAGTGGAATTCCCGGCGGATACGGCGTCAGCAGGATGCTGGTGATGCGCCCCTCGAGTTCGTCGATCGGCACGCGGTCGATCTCGCGGTGCGCCATCTTGGCGAAGGCGTCGGCCGGGCGCATCGCCGGAACCATGTCGGAGAGATACATTTCGGTCGTCAGCCGGGCGACGTCATTGACCGAATAGACGGCGTGGATCAGGTGGCAGAGGTCGCCGAGGCCCATGTGCTCGTAGCACGGAAACTTGCCGACAAACTCGGGCAGGACTTTCCATAGTGGCTCGTTCTTGTCGTAATCGTCCTTGAACTGCTGCAGTTCGGTGACCATGGTGTTCCAGCGGCCCTTGGTGATGCCGATGGTAAACATGATGAAGAACGAATAGAGGCCACACTTCTCGACGATGACGCCGTGCTCGGCGAGATACTTGGTGACGATCAACGCCGGGATTCCTCCCTCGGCAAAATCGCCGTTGAGGTCAAGGCCCGGCGTGATGACCGTCGCCTTGATCGGATCGAGCATGTTGAAGCCATCGGAGAGTTGCTCGAAACCGTGCCAGCGCTCGCCCGGATTGAGCATCCACGCTTCGCGCTCTTCGATCCCCTCTTCGGAGAGGTCGTCCGGACCCCAGACCTTGAACCACCAGTCGGCGCCCCACTCCTCGTCGACCTTGCGCATCGCCCGGCGAAAATCGAGCGCTTCGGCGATCGATTCTTCGACCAGCGCCGTTCCCGCCGGCGCGTCCATCATCGCCGCGGCAACGTCGCACGAGGCGATAATCGCGTACTGCGGCGACGTCGAGGTGTGCATCAGGTAGGCCTCGTTGAAGACGTCGCGGTCGAGTTTGCGCTCCTCCGAGTTCTGCACGAGGATCTGGGACGCCTGCGACAGGCCGGCGAGCAGCTTGTGCGTGCTTTGCGTCGAAAAAATCATCGATTCCTTGCAGCGCGGGCGGTCGGCGCCGATGGCGTGATAGTCGCCGTAAAAATCGTGGAAAGCGGCGTGCGGCAACCACGCTTCGTCAAAGTGCAGCGTGTCGATCTTGCCGTCGAGCATCTCCTTGATCTCCTCGACGTTATAAAGGATGCCGTCGTAGGTGCTCTGCGTGATCGTCAGCACGCGCGGCTTGGCCTTGACGTCGCGGGCGAAGGGATGCGCGGCAATCTTCTTCTCGATGTTCTCCCAGCGGAATTCTTCCTTGGGGATCGGCCCGATGATGCCGTAATGGTTGCGCGTCGGCATCAGGAAGACCGGGATCGCCCCGGTCATGATGATTGCATGGAGTATTGATTTGTGGCAGTTGCGGTCGACGACGACGATGTCGCCCGGGGCGACCGTCGAATGCCAGACGATCTTGTTCGACGTCGACGTGCCGTTGGTGACGAAGAACAGGTGATCGGCGTTGAAAATGCGCGCCGCGTTGCGCTCCGAAGCGGCGACCGGGCCGGTGTGGTCAAGCAGTTGGCCGAGTTCCTCGACGGCGTTGCAGACGTCGGCGCGCAGCATATTCTCGCCGAAAAACTGATGGAACATCTGGCCGACCGGACTCTTGAGGAAAGCGACGCCGCCCGAATGGCCCGGGCAATGCCACGAATACGAACCGTCGGCCGCGTAATGGGTGAGCGCGCGAAAGAACGGCGGCGGAACGTTCTTGAGATAGGTGCGCGCTTCGCGCACGACGGTGCGGCCGATGAACTCGGGCGTATCCTCGAACATGTGGATGAAACCGTGCAGCTCGCGCAGGACGTCGTTCGGAATATGGCGCGAGGTGCGCGTCTCGCCGTACAGAAAGATCGGAATGTTGGCGTTTCGACAGCGGATTTCGGTCACGAAGGCGCGCAGATTGGCGATCGTTTTTTCCGCTTCGCCGGTGCTGAACTCTTCGTCGTCGATCGACAGAATGAAGGCCGAAGCGCGGCTCTGCTGCTGGGCGAACGAGGTCAGGTCGCCGTAACTGGTGACGCCGAGAACTTCGAAGCCCTCGACTTCGATGGCCTGGGCGAGCGCGCGAATGCCGAGGCCCGAAGCGTTTTCGGAGCGGAAGTCCTCGTCGATGATGATGACCGGAAAATGAAAGCGCATGGCTGCTCCTCGAAACGGTTAAAGCGCGTTCAATGCAGAATACGCAGAGGCACAGAGAGCGCCGAGAAGCCCATTTAGGACGGATCCCTCTGCGAACTCAACACCTCTGCGTTTTTTACCTTGAAAGCGGTTGTTCACATTTTCGGCAAAGTGACGCCGACCTGCCCTTGGTACTTGCCGCCACGGTCTTTGTACGAGGTTTCACACTCTTCGTCGGCTTCAAAAAAGAGCACCTGGGCGACGCCTTCGTTGGCGTAAATCTTGGCCGGCAGCGGCGTCGTATTGGAAAATTCGAGCGTCACATAGCCTTCCCATTCGGGCTCGAAAGGCGTGACATTGACGATGATGCCGCAGCGTGCGTAGGTACTCTTGCCGAGGCAGACGGTGAGCACACTGCGCGGAATGCGGAAGTATTCGACGGTGCGCGCGAGCGCGAACGAGTTCGGCGGAATGATGCAAAAATCGTTGATC
>JBBRXI010000170.1:0-5604 GCA_038248575.1 Burkholderiales bacterium
CCCTGAATCGTCATGACGCCGAACAGGTAGAGGCCGAGGCTGACGTAGAGGCCAAGCACCATAGCGCCGGCGACAAAGCCGAGCATGGGCAGGAAAAAAGTGAGGATCCGATGGCCTTGCTCGCGCGTCAGGAAAACCTGCTGGCGACGGCGCTGTTCAATGACCGACTCGATCAGTACACAGCAACTGGCGATGACGATGGACAGGCCGATGTAAAACGGGAAGTAGCCCGATTGCGGCCCGGCGTCGCCCCAGCCGGTTCCGATCTCGAGCGATCCGTAGCAAATGATGGCACCGGCGACGGCAGCCGCCAGGGCCACGGCAATTTCCACCGTCACGCGCTGCAGCAAGATCCCGGATGGGTTTTGCATGAGACAGACTCCACAATAATTACAAAACGGGGCAGGCCAGGCCTGCCCCGAAAAGCACCGGGTCCATTACGCTCCGGTTACGGCTTTACTGGACGGTCCACTTCTCGCGCTTGAACACCTCGGTTGCCCGTTCGGCGTCCTGCTTGGTGTAGGCACGCAGTTCGTCGCCGGTCATGAAGCGATCGCTCTGCGAGGTTTTCTCGATGTACGATTTCCACTCAGGCGTGGCGCTGACTTTTTTCAGCAAATCCGTGTAGAAGGCGAGCGCGTCGGGCGAGACCTTGGCCGGCAGCCATACCGTGCGCGGCATCTGGTAGTTGGCGATCGGTACCCCGGAGTCCTTGCACAGCGGAATGTCCGACCAGCCCATGTCCTTGGTCACCTTCGGACCGGCGGCCATGCGCGTCGAACTGAAAACGCAGAGCGGGCGCACCATTCCGGCCTTCCACTGGCCGAGGTTTTCGTTCGGGTTGTTGAGGTTGGCGTCGATATGTCCGCCGGCCAGTTGCACGCCGGCTTCGCCGCCGCTCTTGAACGGGATGTAGGTGAACTTGGCGCCGGTCGCTTCGCTGATCATGCTGGCCAGCGTCTGATCGGTGTCCTTGGACTGCGAGCCGCCCATCTTCAGGCCGTCGCCCTTCTTGGCCGCCTCGATGAAGCTCTTGGCGTCGGTGTACGGCGAGTTGGCATTGACCCAGATGAGAAATTCGTCGAGCGCCA
The DNA here is from genome assembly GCA_038248575.1 of Burkholderiales bacterium. Classification (GTDB taxonomy): domain Bacteria; phylum Pseudomonadota; class Gammaproteobacteria; order Burkholderiales; family Rhodocyclaceae; genus Propionivibrio. The sequence goes on from JBBRXI010000170.1 coordinate 1,092, forward strand.
GCGCCGTGACGGGAACCAGCATGTCGGCCGTGTAGCCCATTTTGGCGACCAGCGGCAGCAGATATTCGTTATTCGTTCCGAAAGTCAGCCGGTACGGATCGTCGGCGGTCGCCGCACCATAGACGAAGCCTTCGCTACCGGCGCCGCCGCCTTTGTTGACGACAACGATAGGCGTGCTCATCAGCTTGTATTTCAGGATGATCGACTGGATCGTCCGGGCAAAAATGTCGGTCCCGCCGCCAGCCCCGGAGGCGACAACGAACTCGACCGGTCTCTCGGGAACCCACGCAGCAGCGGCCGCGGTGGCGTAAAGCGCGCTGGCCAGCAGGGTGGTAATCAACTTGGTTTTGAACATCGGATGACTCCTTTGGTGAAAATGAAGCGCGGGAAAACTGCTTGTTACAGACAGCGTCAGGAAAACTGTTTGGCGGCGATCGTTCGCGCCGCCATGCGCGCGGCGAGCAGGAAAGCTTCACGGGTGGCACCGATGTTGGCGATGCCCTGGCCGGCGATATCGTAGGCCGTGCCGTGCGCCGGCGTGCACACCGGGAAAGGCAGGCCGCCCATCAGCGTGACACCGCGATCGAAGCCCATCAGTTTCATCGCGATCTGGCCCTGATCGTGGTACATCGTCAGCACGGCGTCGAAGGCGCCGCGCTGGGCGCGCACATAGACGGTATCGGCCGGATACGGGCCGGAAACGTTGAAACCGCGTTCGACGCCGAGCTTGACCGCCGGTTCGATGATCTCGATCTCTTCCTGGCCGAAGTTGCCGCTGTCGCCGGCGTGCGGGTTGAGCCCGGCGACGGCGATGCGCGGGTTGTCGATACCGGCGTCGCGCAGGCAGCGGTCGGTCAGCCCAAGTTCGGAGAGGATGCCCTCGCTGGTGATCGCCGCGGCGACTTCGGAGAGCGGAATGTGCGAGGTGACGCGGGCGTTCCAGAGATTGCCGAGAATGTTGAATTCGCGCGCGTGGCCAGCAAAGCCGATGACCTCGGAGATGAAGCGGATTTCGTCGTCATAGCCCGGGTAGCCGTAGCGCATGGCCTTCTTGTTGAACGGCGTAAAGCACACGGCGTCGGCCCGGCCCTGGTGCGCCAGGGTCAGCGCGTGGCGGAAGTTTTCGAGCGCGAAGGCGCCGCCTTCGGGCGTCGCCTGGCCGCGCTTGACGTCGGCCGGTGCCAGGTTGACGAGGTCGACGAGGACCGGGCGTTGCGTTGCGTCGTAGGACTCGCCCGCCGCGACGACCGATATATCGAGCGTCACGCCAGCGATTTGCGCGCCTTCCTCGAGAATCCGCCGATCGCCGAAAACGACGATATGGGCCACTGCGCGCACCTCGTCGAGGCAAAGCAGCTTGGCGGCAAGTTCGGCACTGACGCCGGCGGGGTCGCCCATGGCCAAAGCAATCGTCGGAAGCGGCGGAGGTGTTCGCAGATTCAATTTAAACTCCTGAGGAAAAGACTTTTTTTGAATACTGCTACCGTAAAGTTCGCTGTGTCAACGATTAAATGTAGAATTCTGAATTCAGAATGCACGTTCGTAAGATAATACGGTGCAGATGCGTCCGTTGACGCAGCTCTCCGTGCCACATAGTTTCGCCTTGAAAGGGATTGTGCGATGAATGCAGAACTGGAGCGCTTGCGGGCAATGGATGAGCCTGCGGTGGTCGACAGCGAAGTGGTGCGGATCGACCGGCCGACGTTGCACAACGTCGTCGTCTCGCGCATTCGCGACATGATCATCGAGGGCCAGCTGGCGGTCGGCATGCGCATCCACGAAGGGCAACTCGGCGCGCAGCTCGGCGTGTCGCGAACGCCGCTGCGCGAAGCCTTGAAGGTGCTGGCCAACGAAGGCCTCGTCGAACTCGTGCCGGGTCGCGGCGCGACGGTGCGCAAGCTGACTGTCAAGGATGCGAAAGACATGCTCGACGTCCTCATCTTGCTCGAACAGATCGCCGGCCCGATAACCTGCCGCAACGCCTCCGACGCGGAGATTCGCGAAGTGCGGCGCGTGCACGACGAGATGCTGATCTTCTTTGCGGCGCGCGACCGGCTGCAATACTTCAAGCGCAACCAGCAGATACATTCGGCCCTAATTGCGCTTTCAGGCAACGAATCGCTGACGATGGTGCACGACATCCTGCAGTCGCGGATGAGGCGCATCCGCTTCATCGGCGACCGGAAGGACGCGTCGTGGTCGTCGGCAGTGGCCGAGCACGAGGAGATGATCGCCGCGCTCGAAGCGCGCGACGGCGAGCGGTTATCGCGGGCGATGATGAATCATCTGACGCAAAGCTGGGTCCGCATCCACACCGAGATCTGAAAGCGTCCGTCGACGCCGCGCCCGGTCAGGCGTGGCGCTGGGTGCTTCGGCGTCCGCCGACCAGACGTTCGGCGACCGCTTCGTCGGTCACCAGGCAGTTGACGTAACCGGCCGAGAGGATCGCGTTGACGATATCGGCATTGTACAAACCGCCGGAGATCAGGATGCTGTGCGCAATCGCCTTGAGGTCGGAAGGCGGCATGGCGATCACGCTCTTGTTGAGCGGGTGGTCGACCGGCGTTCCCGCCGCGTCGAGGAAGGTGCCGAGTATTTCCCCGATGGCGCCGATCTTCCTGAGTTCTGCCAGGCTCTCGCGAACGCTGTCGATGGTCGTGAGCTTGGTGCGCGGCGTCATGTCACCGCACGAGACGAGCGCCACGTTCGACGTGCGCGCCAGCGCCATGACCTGATTGACGCCGCTGTGCGTGAGCAGAATTTCGCGGCTCTCGATACTCGGGCAATAGATTGGCGCGGTCACGTAATAGCAGTCGGCGCCGAGCGTTTTGGCAAGTTCGGTGGACACCTCGAAGGCATTGGTTTCCGACCCGCGCGTCAGGCCGCCCATCAGCGAGACGACCGAGCTGTCCTTGAGCTGGCGGTTGCGCAACTGTTTGATCGTCGCGCTCAGCGTACGCCCCCAGCCGACCGAGATGCACTGGCCATCGGCAAGCAAGCCGTTGAGCAGCGCGCCGGCGGCGTCGCCGAGCATGCGTCGCTGCTGTTCGTCGTCTTCGGCCGACGGCACCACGGCGACCGACTCGAGTCCGAACAGCGCCTTAAGCTCTTCCTCGAGTTCGACGCAGCCGATCAGCGGCAGGCGGATGTCAACGACGACCGAGCCGTCGACGCGCAACTGGCCGACGATGCGATTGACGCGCGCCCGGGCGATACCGAGGCGATCGGAAATCTCTTGCTGGGTCAGTCCGGCGACATAGTAGTACCAGGCGATGCGTGCCCGTAGCGGTTCACCGTTCTGGCCACTTGCCTCGTCGTTGCTCATGTCGACCTTTCTAACGTGCGCCAGCGCGCGACCGATGATGACGCGCCGCCTTGCGGCACGCGGCCCGGTCATTTATACAAATGTTGTTTTCCGAATACAAAAGTATTATAGTTTCTTTTTCCGGCGGTTTGCCGGAATCACGAAAAGGCCTGCGAAAATGAAGATAGCGATTGCCGGCGACAGCGCCGGAGCACCTCTTGTCGACGTTCTCGTCGCCTACCTGGCAACGTGCAAGGGAACCGAAGTGGCGGACTTAAGCCAGGCCGCCGGCGGCGCACCCGAGTATTACGCGAACGTCGCCGAGCGCCTGGCCACCGCCGTCGCCAACAAGGAATACGAGCGCGGCATCCTCGTCTGCGGGACGGGAATCGGCATGGCCATCTCGGCCAACAAGGTGCCGGGGATCCGTGCCGCGCTGACCCACGACAACTTCTCGGCAGTGCGCGCGGCGAAGAGCAATAACGCCCAGATTATTACGCTCGGTGCGCGCGTCATTGGTAACGAGCTGGCCAAGAACATCGTCGACGCCTGGCTGGCGTCGGACTTTGACCCCGAGGGCGCCTCGGCCGCAAACGTCGCTGCAATCGACGAACTCGACAGTAAATACCGCAGGTAGGCGCCGCGGACGGAAAGAGGTTTGTTGATGAGGCGACTCATAGCCGGAACCGGCTGGAAAATGAATATCGGCGCTGCCGAGGCTACGCGCTACGCGCAAGTTCTGCGCGCCGCGATCGCCGCCACCGACGTGAGCCACATCGATCTCTTCGTCCTGCCGCCGTTTACCTCGCTGCACGCGGCAAAGCTTGGCTTTGCCGACAGCCCGGTGGCGATCGGCGGGCAAAACATGCACTGGGAAGAGGCCGGTGGCTGGACCGGCGAGATATCGGCTGCGATGCTCGTCGAAGCCGGCTGCCGCTACGTCGAACTGGCGCACTCGGAGCGACTTTCGCACTTTGGCGAGACCTATGAACTCGTCCGCCATAAGGTCGACCGGGCACTTGCCAATGGTCTCACGCCGATCATCTGCCTCGGCGAAACGGCGCAGGAAAAGCTTTCCGGAGCCGCCGACGAGGTACTCGCCAAGCAACTGCTCACGGCGCTGGCCGGCCAACCGGACGCGGCGATAGCGCAAGTCATTCTGGCCTACGAGCCGCGCTGGGCGATTGGCGCGACAGAAGCCGCTTCGCC
>JBBRXI010000171.1:0-5595 GCA_038248575.1 Burkholderiales bacterium
ATCGAAAAGCTCAGGCCTGAAGACGTCAAGCCGTCTTCGCGCCAGTACCCTTGGATCCGCTTCGAGTACGACGAAAAGGAAAAACTGCACCGCCAGGCGGTCGAAATCGAGAACCTGCGCTTTGCCTATCCGGGCAGCGAGCGCACGCTATTTAGCAATTTGACCTTGAGCGTTAACGCCGGCGACCGCATCGCCGTGATCGGCGAAAACGGCGTCGGCAAATCGACCTTTCTCAAGCTGCTGATGGGCGAGTTGCAGCCGCAGTACGGCAGCGTCAAGTGGACCGAAAAAGCGCGACCCGGCTATTACGCGCAGGACCACGCCGACGAGTTCAGGAGCGATACCAACCTCACCGACTGGATCGCCGGTTACGCGCGCGCCACGGCGAGCGAGGGCGACGACCTCGAGACGCTGATCCGCGGCACGCTCGGCCGCCTGCTCTTTTCGGGCGACGAAGTGAAGAAAGCGGTGCGCGTCATCTCGGGCGGCGAGCAGGGGCGGATGATCTTCGGCAAGCTGATGCTGATGAGGAATAACGTGCTGGTCCTCGACGAACCGACCAACCACCTTGACATGGAGTCGATCGAGTCGCTCAACACGGCGCTCGAGAAGTTCAAGGGCACGCTGATCTTCGTGTCGCACGACCGCGAGTTCGTCTCTTCGCTGGCCACGCGCATTCTCGAAATCCGCAACGACGGCAGCATCAACAACTACCTCGGCAACTACGAGGAATACCTCGCCAGCCAGGGCATCGAATAAGCGAAGTCCGGTCGGCCTGGCTCGCCCGGACCAAGCAAAAGACCTCAGGGAATACCGTCATGCGCTGGCTCGCCGCTCTGATTCTTCGCCTGCTCGGCTGGGAGACCGTCTGCACGCCGGCGCCGGGTCGGAAAGCCGTCGTCGCCGTCTACCCGCACACGTCGAACTGGGATTTCCCGCTCGGCGTGCTGTTCAAAGCCAAGCATTGCTTGGTGATGAAGTGGGCGGGCAAGGACAGTTTGTTCCGCTGGCCGCTCAAGCCCCTGTCTCTCTGGCTCGGCGGCATTCCGATCAACCGCCGCGAACGCACCGGGATGACTGCCCAACTCGCCGCCGCCTTTGCCCGAAGTGCGAGCCTGTACGTTTGCATCGCGCCCGAAGGCACGCGCGCGCGCACCGACCACTGGAAGACCGGTTTTTATCACCTGGCGCTCGCCGCCCAGGTTCCGGTCGGCCTCGCCTTCATCGACTACGGCAGCAAGCGGATCGGCGTCGAGCGCTGGATCGAACTCTCGGGCGACGAAGCGGCCGACCTCGAGCTGCTGCGCGGATACTACGCTGACAAGCGTGGGCGCTATCCTGAGAATGCCGGCGAAATCCACTTCAAGGCCTAGCCGAAGCCGCCGCAGGGCCATGTGGGCACGTCGTCCCGGCGCAAGCCGGGACCCAGGCGAGGCCTCAACAACCGGATTGCGGGCTCTGTCTGCCTGCGGTCGCAAGCGCCGGGATGGCGACCTTGACCACCTATAATGAGAGTGCACCGGCGCCGCGAGTTTTCGCTGGCACGCCCGGCCCGCGCTCATGCAAGGGGGTCGCATGCCCAGGCAAATCCTGATCATTCATGGCTGGAGCGACAGTTCGGCGTCGTTTCGCCCGCTCGCTTCCTTTCTCTCGGCAAACGGCTACCTGCCGAAGCTGCTGTGGCTCGGCGACTACATCTCGAAGGACGACGACGTCGGCGTTCCCGACGTCGCCAAGCGGATGGCCGAAGTGATCGACGCGATGATCGCCAGCCGCGAGCTTGAGGCTTCGTTCGACATGATCGTGCACAGCACCGGCGGACTCGTCGCCCGGCAGTGGCTGACCACGCGCTACCGCGGCTTGGCCGAGCAGTGTCCGGTCAAACGGCTGGTGATGCTGGCGCCGGCCAACTATGGGTCGAAGCTGGCAGCGACCGGCAAGAGCTTTCTCGGCCGCGTGATCAAGGGCTACGACAACTGGTTCGAGAGCGGCCGCACGATGCTCGACAATCTCGAACTGGCGAGTCCCTTCCAGTGGCAGCTCGCCCAGCGCGACATCCTCATCGCGCCCGGCGGCGACGCTGCGCGCTATTACGGCAGCGATCGGCTCTGGCCTTTCGTCATCAGCGGGACGCATCCGTATACCAGCCTGCTGCGCCAGATCGTCAATGAAAACGGCGCCGACGGGGCAGTCCGCGTCTGTGCTGCCAACCTCAACGCGCACGGCGTGACCATCGATTTTCGCGAGCGCACGCCGGACCGGCTTTTCCGCGTCTGGCCGCTGCGCCTCGAATGCAAGGTACCGCTGGCCGTCCTGCCGACCCGCACGCACGGCTCGATCATCGACCCCGAGCGCAGCAGTCGCGGCAATCGCGAGGACATTGCGGAAAGCGAACCGGAGCGCCAGCAACTCGGTCAGTGCCTGCTTGCAGCGCTCGCCTGCAAGGACTTCGACGAATACCGGGCGATTTCCGAAAACTGGGAGGCGATTTCCGAGGCCACCGCCGAACGCCGCAATCGGGTGCCGCCGCCCGAACGCGTCGACTTTTTACACCAATACATGCAGATGAATTCGGCGGTGATCGACGATCACGGTTATCCGGTCAGGGATTACTTCCTCGAATTCTTTTCCGGGACCAGCCGCGCGCACGATGAGGCCAACGTCTATCTGCACCGCAAGGTGCTCGAAGACGTCAAGATCAACACGCGCGACGCATCGCTGCGCAATCTCTACTTCGACCGCACCGCTCTCTTCGAAGGCTATTTCAGGCTGCTGCCGAGCGGCACGCCGCCGACGCTGTTCATGTCGATCTCGGCGGCGTCCCCGGGCGACAACGTCAATTACTTCGAGAGCGAGAAAGTCGGCGCGCAGCAGCAGGTCGCGCTCAGCCTCGAGGGCGACCGCAGCCAGCGCTGGCTGCAGCGCAATTCGACGCACTTCGTGCAGATCATCGTCCCGCGCATGCCGCGCGCAAAGGTTTTCCGGCTCACCAATTTCGCGCACCTGTAGCGCTCAAGGGGGCGCCGGACGGCGCCGCCATTGCGCCTCAGGCGTCTTGGCGGCGGTAGCCGGCGACGCCGATCGCCAGGCGGATCAGGTTGTAGCTCACCCAGCGCAGCGCGCTGACAAACCACGGCAACTGCCGCCACGAGTGCAGCGCGAGTTCTTCGCCGCCGACGCGCAGCGCCTGCTCGAGGCTCTCGCGTAGCTGCCCGGCAAATTGCGCGTCGCGCACGACGACGTTGGCTTCGCGCGCCAGCAGCAGGCTGAACGGGTCGATGTTCGACGAGCCGACCGTCGCCCAATGCGCGTCGATAACCGCCACCTTGGCGTGAAGAAAGCTGCGCCGATATTCGAAGACGCGAATTCCGGCGCCGAGCAACTGACCGTAGAGCGCTCGCGTCGCGTAGTGCAGCAGGCGGTACTCGATGCGCCCCTGGAGCAGGATGGTCACCGCGACGCCGCGCCGGGCGGCGTCCCTGAGCGCGCGGCGAAAGCGGCGGCCGGGCAGGAAGTAGGCGTTGGCGATCAGGATGCTGGTGCGCGCGTTGGCGATTGCCGCGAGATAAACGTCCTCGATGTCGCGGCGATGCCGGATGTTGTCGCGAACGAGGAAAGCCGCTTCCTGTTCGCCGCCTCGCAAGGGCGGCGCCGTCGCCGCGCTGCGCTCGTCCCGGAAGCGACGTTTGTGGCTCACCCAGCTGACAATTTCCCAGAGCCGGCGCACTGCGCGCTCGATCGGAACGAGCAGCGGACCTTCAATACGCACGGCATAATCGTAGCGTGGCAGGCGCTCGCCGGCGTCGTGGTCATCGATGATATTGATGCCGCCGACGAAAGCGATCTGGCCGTCGATGACGGCGAGCTTTCGATGCAGCCGGCGCAAGCGATGCCGGCGCAAGCGAAAGCGTGATGTTTCCGGACGATAGACGACGGCCATAACTCCGGCGTCGGCGAGCGCGGGCATCAGCGTGCGCGAAAACGCCGGCGCACCAAAGCCGTCGACGAGCAGGCGAACCTTGACACCGCGCCGTGCGGCGGCGATCAACGCGCCGGCGACTGAACGACCGGTGTCGTCGTTTTCAAAAAGATAGCTCTCGAGGTGTACATCGCGGCGGGCGGCGTCGATTGCGCCGATCAGCGCCGGAAAAAACTCGACGCCGTTCTCGAGCAGCGTCAGGCGATTTCCGGGCAGGAATTCAGCCTGCATCGTCAGCCGGCGAGGTTACCCAGCAAATGGGCCGACAGGGCGGCATGGTCCGAAATGCGGGCCCAAGGGCCGGCGCAGTGCATTTCGGCTTGCGCGATGGTGAACCCGCGCACGTAGATCCGGTCGAGGCGCAGCACCGGTCGCGTCGCCGGATAGCTGCGCCCGGGCGAGGCGGGGCTGCCGCAAATCCCGCCAAAGGCTTCGGTGAGGCCGAGGCGTGCGGCGAGCAAGGCGTCGGCCTCGTTGCGCCAGTCGTTGAAATCGCCGGCGATAATCAGCGGCGAATCGGGTTCGGCGATGTCCTCGAGGTAGCGCGAGAGCGCATCCATCTGGCGGCGCCGCGAACGTGCGAACAGCGAGAGGTGGACGCAGACGCAGTGCAGGTCCTTGGCCAGTCCCGGGACCTTGATGGCGCAGTGCAGCAGGCCGCGCCGCTCGAAGCGGTGGTGGGTGACGTCCTGGTTGTGGCTATGCGCGATCGGAAAGCGCGCCAGAATCGCGTTGCCATGGTGTCCGTGGTCGTACATCACGTTCTCGCCGTAGGCCGTCGAACTCCAGACGTCCTCGGCGATGAAATCGTGTTGCGCGCCGTTCGGCCAGTTCTCGAAAGCCTCGGCGTGCCGGCTGTTCATGCCCTGGACTTCCTGCAGGAAAACGATGTCGGGCGCGAGCAGGCGCAACTGCTTGCGCAGCTCGTGCACCATGATGCGCCGGTTGAATTGCGAGAAACCCTTGTGGATGTTGCAGGTGACGATCTTGAGTCGGGGGTTCTTCATGGCGCTCACGAAACGGCGAGCATCCTTTCCAGGGCCAGCCGCGCGAGCTCGGCTTCGTGTTCGGGGACCTTGATCTGGTTGACGACGTGACCGTCGGCCAGATTCTCGAGCGTCCATGCCAGGTGCTGCGGGTCGATGCGTTGCATGGTCGAGCACATACAGACCGTCGTCGTCATGAACTGCACAATCTTGCCCTCGGCTTTAACTTCCTCGGCCAGGCGGTTCACCAGATTGAGCTCGGTGCCGACCAGCCAGCGCGTGTTTGGCGCCGCTTCCTTGATCGTCTTGACGATGAATTCGGTCGAGCCGACGAAATCCGACTGCTTGCACACCTCGAAGCTGCATTCGGGGTGCGCGATGACCAATCCGTCCGGGTACTGATTGCGGAACTTGAGGATATGCGCCGGCTGGAACATCTGATGCACCGAGCAGTGACCCTTCCAGAGCAGCAGTTTGGCTGTGCGGATTTGCTCGGCGGTCAGGCCGCCCATTTCGCGATCGGGATCCCAGACCATCATTTCGTCGAGGGCAATGCCCATCTTGTAGCCGGTCCAGCGACCCAGGTGCTGGTCGGGGAAATAGAGAATTTTCTCGCGCCGGGCGAAGGCC
>JBBRXI010000172.1:0-5584 GCA_038248575.1 Burkholderiales bacterium
GTCAGGCCGACGCGCTCGAAGCCTTTGTCCGCCGCTTCGCCTTGACGCGGCCACGCGAGGGACAATGGGAAACCTCGTACCGCGCGCTGCAGGAGCAAGCGCGTCGTATCCTGCCGGCGCTCGCCGCGGGCGACGCGAGCGATCTGCTGCGCGCGACCGCGCCCGCAAACGACGCGACATAGACAAGGCGATGTGCAAAGAATAGAGTGGCGATGGCTTGTGCCAGACAATCGGGAATCGCCGGCTCGCACGCGTGGGTCTACGACCTTCGCCCGCAACAGCGTGCGCTGAACCGCTTGCCGTGGCACCGGTCATTGCGCGGGTTAGGAATTGACCTATGCTGATTCATCCGCCTCTGATGTCGCCGCGTTAGGCTTTTCTTTACCCGCTTATTGCACCTGGTACGCGAGAGTTTTTGTGGACGCAGGCTGTCGGTGGGCTACAACAACCGGAGAAGTGACATGAAAAAAAACGTAATGATGGCTCGAATCGCCGCCATGGGGGTTGTTGGCGCCCTTGCGTGCAGCCCGGCTCTTGCCGCCGATCCGGCCAAGATCAACTGGGCGAAAGTCCCGGTGGTTCACGTCGGGCTGTTCTACCCCGGCCAGTCCTCGCTCGAGTGGCTGAGCAGCGACGCCCACGAGGGCGCCGGAAAACGCGTCAGGGCTGGCGCCTCGTGCGTCTCGTGCCACGACGAAAAGGACGCCGAGCGCGAACTTGGCGAAAAACTGGTCAAGGCCGGTCCGCTCGAGCCGATGCCGGTCAAGGGCAAGGACGGCTACAAGGACCTCAAGGTCCAGGCCGCCTACGACGACAAGAACGCCTATTTGCGCTTCCAGTGGCCGACGCTCAACGCCTACCCGGGAACCGAGCACCAGTACCTGCGCTTTGACGGCAAGGAATGGAAGGTCTGGGGTTTCCCGAAGCTCGACAAGATCGTCCAGGACGGCAAGATGCAGGCGCTCTACGAGGACCGCATGTCGATCATGATCGACGACGGCAAGGTCCCCGGATTCGCCGCGCAAGGCTGCTGGCTCTCGTGTCACGACGGTCAGCGCGACATGGCCAAGCAGTTCACCAAGGACGAAGTCGCTGCCAACGAGCTGTTCAAGGCGATCAAGAGGAACGACGTGCGCAAGTACCTGCCTGCCAGCCGCAGCGATCCCTACGATTGGAAGAGCGGAAAGACCGTAGCCGAAATCGAGAAAGTCAAGGCCGCCGGCGGCTTCGTCGACCTGATCCAGTGGCGCGCGCACCGCAGTTACGCGGTCGGCATGGCCGACGACGGCTATGTGCTCGAATGGCGCAACTTCGACAGCGGAAAGAATATGTTCGCCGGCAACGCCGATGCCAAGACGCACGCGCCCAAGTTCATGTGGGATGCGAGCAAGGTCGGCTACAAGTCGATCACCGTCGATCAGCTGCGCAAGGGCGATCACTTCCTGATCCGCGAGCAGAACGCGGTTCCCTTCGATGCGAACGCCGGCTGGAAAGAAGGCGACATGATCCCCGACTACATCAATAGCCGCGCCGACGCGCAGGGGTCGGCCGCCGACAACAACGCCATCGCCAGCTGGAAGGACGGCGTGTGGACGGTCGTCCTGATCCGCCCGCTCGGTCTGGCCAGCAACGACGACAAGACCTTGCAGGCCGGTGGCGTCTATAACGTCGGTTTCGGCGTGCACGACGACAACATCACGACGCGCGGCCACCACGTGTCCTTCGTCAAGACGCTCGGCATCGGAGTCAAGAAAGGCACCAAGGTCGACATCAACGCCGTCAAGCTGCCTTAAAATCTTCGCCCGATAAAATGCCCCGCCGACTAAAAGCCGGCGGGGCATTTTTTTACCCACTGTTCACGCGGGCGCTGTGCTGCGGATCAAATGATCGAAGGCGCCGAGCGACGCCTTGGCGCCTTCGCCCATGGCGATGATGATCTGCTTGAACGGCACCGTCGTGCAGTCGCCGGCGGCAAAAACGCCGGGAATCGACGTCTGGCCGCGCGCGTCGACCTCGATCTCGCCGCGCGGCGAGAGCGCCAGCGTCCCCTTGAGCCAGTCGGTATTGGGCAAGAGGCCGATCTGCACGAAAATTCCGGCGAGGGCAATCGTATGCGACTGTCCGCTCGCCCGGTCCTGATAGACGAGGCCGTTGACCTTTTCGCCGTCGCCGAGCGCTTCGCTAGTCAGCGCATTGGTGATGACCTCGACGTTGTCCAGACTGAAAAGCTTCTTCTGCAAAACGGCATCGGCGCGCAACGCGCTATCGAATTCGATCAGCGTCACGTGGGCGACAACGCCGGCGAGATCGATCGCCGCTTCGACGCCCGAGTTGCCACCGCCGATCACGGCGACGCGTTTGCCCTTGAACAGCGGGCCGTCGCAGTGCGGGCAGTAGGCGACGCCGCGGCCGCGGTATTCCTTTTCGCCGGGGACGTTCATTTCGCGCCAGCGGGCGCCGGTCGAAATGATCACCGAGCGGCTTTTGAGCGTTGCGCCGCTCGCCAGCCTGATCTCGGTAAAGCCGCCGTCGACGGCGACGAGTGCTTCGGCGCGCTGCAGATCCATGATGTCGACTTCGTAGTCGCGCACGTGCTGCTCGAGGCCAGCCGAAAGCCGGGGTCCGTCGGTGGACTTGATCGAGATGAAATTCTCGATGGCCAGCGTGTCGAGCACCTGGCCGCCAAAGCGCTCGGCGACGACGCCAGTGCGCACGCCCTTGCGCGCCGCATAAATGGCCGCCGCGGCGCCGGCCGGGCCGCCGCCAATCACGAGCACGTCAAAGGCACCCTTGGCGCCTAGTTTTTCAGCTTCACGCGCCGCCGCGCCGCGGTCGATCTTGCCGACGATTTCGTCGAGCGTCATGCGCCCCTGGCCAAATTCCTGGCCATTGAGATAAACGGTCGGTACGGCCATGATCCTGCGCCGCGCGACGTCGTCCGGGAACAGCGCGCCGTCGATCATCGTGTGGCTGATGCCGGGGTTGATCACCGACAGCAGGTTGAGCGCCTGGACGACGTCCGGACAGTTGTGGCAGGCCAGCGAAATGAAGGTCTCGAAATGAAAGCTGCCGGGCAGCGCGCGGATCTGCGCGATCTGCTCGGCGTCGATCTTCGGCGGATGACCGCCGCTCTGCAGCAGGGCGAGGACCAGCGAAGTGAATTCGTGACCCATTGGGATTCCGGCAAAGGCGATGCGCGCCGCCTGCCCGGGCCGGCCGACGGTAAACGACGGTCGACGCGCGTCCTTGCCGTCTTCGCGCACGCTGACCTTGGGCGACAGCGCGGCGATGTCGCCGAGCAGCGCGCGCATCTCACGCGTCTTTTCGCTGTCGTCGAGCGAGGCGACGAGTTCGATCGGTTGTCGGAGTTTTTCCAGATAGGCGCTGAGCTGGGTCTTGATGGCGGCGTCGAGCATTTTTTCTTCCCTGTTTGAGTCAACCACGACGAGTTGCACACAACGAACACGACAAAAAACAGGTCAAAATTTATTTTTTGCGTCGTGCCCGTTGTGCTTAAACACCAATTCAGATTTTTCCGACGAGGTCGAGCGAGGGCGAGAGCGTCGCTTCGCCGGGCGTCCACTTGGCCGGGCAGACTTCACCCGGATGCGTCGCCACGTACTGCGCGGCCTGGATCTTGCGCTTCAATTCCTTGGCGTCGCGGCCAATGCCGAGGTCGTGGATCTCGCAGACCTTGATTACGCCTTCGGGATTGATGACGAAGCTGCCGCGCAGCGCGAGTCCTTCTTCTTCGATCATCACGCCAAAGCTGCGCGTGATCTTGCCGGTCGGGTCGCCGATCATCGGGTACTCGATTTTCTTGATCGTATCGGAAACGTCGTGCCAGGCCTTGTGCGTGAAGTGCGTATCGGTCGACACCGAATAGACTTCGACACCCATTTTCTTCAGGTCGGCGTACTCGTCGGCGAGGTCGCCGAGTTCGGTCGGGCAGACGAAGGTGAAGTCGGCCGGGTAGAAGAAGACGACCGACCACTTGCCGCGCAGGTCGGCGTCGGAGACCGGGACGAATTTGCCCTGGTGGAAGGCCGTGGCGTTAAACGGGAGAATTTCGGTATTGATCAGTGATTGCATGGTGCAGCTCCTTTTCTTCGGGTTTAAGAGACGTCCAACGAGGCGACAGGTGAATGATAGTGATCCCGTGAAAATTTATCGAATTGATTGTTTGTATATTGTAGATAGTTATTAGCTATATAACGCGCGCAGCCGGCGAGCCGCGCAAGCGCTCTTGCCGTCGCGCGCCGGCAGCCGCTCGGGTACAATGGCCGGCTCTTCGAATCAATGACTTTGCCGAGGTTTCTTCAGTGCTCGTCGTCGCCAACATCACCATGCAGTTCGGGGCCAAGCCCCTGTTCGAGAACGTTTCGGTCAAGTTCGGCGAAGGCTATCGCTACGGACTGATCGGCGCCAACGGTTCGGGAAAATCGACCTTCATGCGCATCATTGCCGGCGAACTTGAAGCGTCGGCCGGCAACGTCTCGAAGGACGCGCACGAACGCATGGCCTACCTGCGTCAGGACCAGTTCGCTTTTGAAGACCAGCGCGTCATCGACGTCGTCATGATGGGCCACGAACAGATGTGGGCGTGCATGCAGGAGAAGGACGCGATCTACGCCGACCCCGAGGCGAGCGAAGCAGACTATCTGCACGCCGCCGAACTCGAACACCAGTTTGCCGAGCACGGCGGCTACACCGCCGAGGCGCGCGCCGGCGAACTGCTGCTCGGCGTCGGCATCCCGTCCGAGCAGCACTTCGGGCCGATGAGCGAAGTCGCGCCGGGCTGGAAGCTGCGCGTGCTGCTGATCCAGGCACTGTTCGCCAACCCCGACATCCTGCTGCTCGACGAACCGACCAACAACCTCGATATCGCGACCATCCGCTGGCTCGAAAACGTGTTGAACGAGCGCAACAGCACGATGATCGTCATTTCGCACGACCGCCACTTCTTAAACCAGGTGTGCACGCACATGGCGGATCTCGACTACGGCAAGATCACCGTCTATCCGGGCAACTACGACGACTTCATGGAGGCGTCGTCACAGGCCCGCCTGCAGCAGCAAAATGCCAACGCGCGCGCCAAGGAACGCATCTCCGAGTTGCAGGACTTCGTGCGCCGTTTCTCGGCCAACAAGTCGAAAGCCAAGCAGGCGACCTCGCGCGTCAAGCTGATCGAAAAGCTCAGGCCTGAAGACGTCAAGCCGTCTTCGCGCCAGTACCCGTGGATCCGCTTCGAGTACGACGAGAAGGAAAAGCTGCACCGCCAGGCGGTCGAACTCGAGAACCTGCGTTTTGCCTATCCGGGCAGCGAGCGCACGCTATTTAGCAATTTGACCTTGAGCGTCAACGCCGGCGACCGCGTCGCCGTGATCGGCGAAAACGGCGTCGGCAAATCGACCTTTCTCAAGCTCCTGATGGGCGAACTGCAGCCGCAGTACGGCAGCATTAAATGGACCGAAAAAGCGCGACCCGGCTATTACGCGCAGGACCACGCCGACGAGTTCAGGAGCGATACCAACCTCACCGACTGGATCGCCGGTTACGCGCGCGCCACGGCGAGCGAGGGCGA
>JBBRXI010000173.1:0-5576 GCA_038248575.1 Burkholderiales bacterium
GACGACGACCTGGTTTTTCCGTGAAGTGATGTCGGCCTGCCTGGCGCTTGAGCAGCCGCTCAGCGTCGCCTTTCTCGGGCCGCTCGGGACTTTTTCCGAGAGCGCGGCGACCAAGCACTTCGGCCACGCCGCCCGCCTCATGCCGCAGACCTCGATCGACGACGTGCTGCGCGAAGTCGAGGCCGGCCACGCCGACTATGCCGTCGTGCCGATCGAAAATTCGACCGAAGGGGCGATCGGGCGCACGCTTGACCTTTTGCTGAGCACGCCGCTCAAGGTTTGCGGCGAAGTCGTCCTGCGCATCCATCAGCATCTGCTTTCCGGCGCAGCGTCGCTGGCGACGATAGCCAAGGTTTATTCGCACGCGCAGTCGCTTGCCCAATGCCACGAATGGCTCAGCCGCCATCTGCCGCATGCCGAGCGCATCGCGGTCGGCAGCAACGCGCAGGCCGTCCAACTGGCGGTCGGCGAAGCGGGCACGGCGGCAATTGCCGGCGCGGCGGCCGGCGAACGCTATCAGATCGCGACACTGGCGAGCAGCATCGAGGACGAGCCAAACAACACGACCCGCTTCGTCGTCCTCGGACGCCAGGACGCTGGCATTTCCGGACGTGACAAGACTTCGCTGATCATGTCAGCACAGAACCGCGCCGGCGCGCTCAACCATCTGCTCGCGCCGTTTGCCGAGGCCGGCGTTTCGATGACCCGGCTCGAATCGCGCCCGGCGCGGCACACGTTGTGGGAATACGTCTACTTCGTTGATATCGAAGGCCATCGCGACGATCAGACGGTTGCCGTCGCGCTCGCCGAACTTGCCGGGCGCGCTGCTTTGCTCAAGGTTCTCGGTTCCTACCCCGTCGCGGTTTACTGACGGCACCACTTGCAAGGATTGTCCATGGCTCTTTGTGATCAGTCACTGTCCAACGTTCGCGCCATTTCCCCCTATCAGGCGGGAAAACCGATTACGCAACTGGCACGCGAAATGGGCATTCCGGTCGAGCGCATCGTCAAGCTCGCCTCGAACGAAAATCCTCTTGGCATGAGTCCGCTGGCCCGTCAGGCAATGGAAAAAGCAGCGCTTTCGCTCGAACGCTATCCCGATGACTTCGAACTCAAGGACGCGCTTGCCGACCATTGCGGCGTCGGCAGCGAGCGCGTCGTTCTCGGCAATGGCTCGAACGACGTGCTCGACCTCATCGCGCGCGTCTTTCTCGCGCCCGGCCGTTCGGCGGTTTTCGCCGAGCACGCGTTCGCCGTATACCCGCTCGCTTCACTTGCCGCCGGCGCCGAGCTGATCGTCGTCGCTGCCCGCGATTACGGCCACGACCTGGCCGCCATGCGCGCCGCGTTGCGCCCTGACACGCGGCTCATGTGGATCGCCAACCCGAACAACCCGACGGGAACTTTTATTCCTTATCCGGAGCTCAAGGCTTTTTTGCGCAGCGTTCCGAGCGACGTTGTCGTCGTTCTCGACGAGGCTTACAACGACTACATTCCGCCCGACGAGCGCACCGACACGACGGCCTGGCTCGGCGAGTTCGCCAACCTCGTAATTACCCGGACCTTCTCGAAAATCTACGGCCTCGCCGGTCTGCGCATCGGCTACGCGCTGGCTTCGGCGGAAATCGCCGACCTGATGAACCGCGTTCGCCAACCGTTCAATTGCAACAACCTGGCGCTCGCTGCGGCGACCGCAGCGCTCGGCGACCGGGACTTCGTTGCCAGAAGCTACGCGCTCAACCGTGCCGGCATGGCGCAGCTGATCGCCGGCCTGACGCCTTTCGCTTTCAGGATCATTCCCTCGCACGGCAATTTCATCACCTTTAAGGCCGGCGATGCCGCCGAGCTCAACCAAAAGCTGCTGCGTCAAGGGGTTATCGTCCGTCCGCTCGCTGGCTACGGCATGCCGGAGTGGCTGCGCGTGACGATCGGCACCGAGCGCGAAAACGCGCGCTTTCTCGAGGCGCTGGCGCGGGCCAGATCGGCTGACAGTTCTACCGCCGATTCGGGCCCAGAGTCGGGCCCAGAGTCAGCCATGGTGTCAGGCGAAAAAGCGCCGATGTGATGAACTCGGCACCAGAGTTTGGCAAAGTCGTTGTTTTTGGCGTCGGCCTCGTCGGCGGTTCGTTCGCGCTCGGCCTTAAGGCGAGCGAGCAGGTCGAAGAGGTCGTCGGCTTCGGACGCACGCTATCGACGCTGAAAGAGGCGCTCGGCCTCGGCATCATTGACCGCGTCGGCGCCAACGCCGGTCAGGAAGTCGCCGACGCCGGCCTCGTCCTGCTGGCGACGCCGGTCGGCCAGATGGGTGAGATCATGGCGCGCATCGCGCCGTACATCGGGCCGGATACGCTGATCACCGACGGTGGCAGCACCAAGGCGGACGTCGTCGCCGCGGCGCGTGAGCATCTGGGCGACAAGATCGGGCAATTCGTTCCGGCGCACCCAATCGCCGGCGCCGAGAACAGCGGCGCAGCGGCAGCGCGTGCCGACCTTTTTCGTGACCGGAAGGTCGTGCTGACGCCGCTTGCCGAAAACTCGGTGCTCACCGTGGCGCGCGTACGCTCGGCGTGGGAGTGGTGTGGGGCGCGCGTCCATGAACTCGCGCCGGGTCAGCACGACCGGATTTTTGCCGCGGTCAGCCATCTGCCGCACCTGCTCGCGTTTGCGCTGGTGCACGATCTCGCGCTACGCGAGAATCAGGAACTTTATTTCCGCTTTGCGGCGAGCGGTTTTCGCGATTTCACGCGGATCGCCGCCAGCCATCCCGAAATGTGGCGCGACATTTGTCTCGCCAACCGCGTCGCGCTGCTCGAAGAACTCGACCGCTACCGCGCCCAACTCGACGACTTGCATACGGCGCTCGCCAGCGGCGACGGTGGCGCGCTCGAACGCGTCTTCTCCGTCGCGCGCACCGCGCGGCGTACCTGGGCCGAAGGCGAAGGGAAATAGCCGCGATGGATTTCATCGAGCTGCCGCCACTGCTCGGCGCCCGGGGCAGGGTCCGCCTACCCGGTTCAAAGAGCATTTCAAACCGCATCCTGCTGCTCGCCGCGCTCGCCGAAGGCGAGACCGAGATCGTCGGTCTGCTCGAGTCGGACGATACGGCGCATATGCGGCAAGCGCTCGCCACGCTTGGCGTGTCGGTCGTCGCGCTCGGCGAGGGCGCCTGTCGCGTGCGCGGGATCGCTGCCACCGGCCAGCCGCTGTCCGGTTTCCCGGTCAAGGCCGCCGAGCTCTTTCTCGGCAACGCCGGAACCGCTTTTCGCTCGCTCACCGCAGTACTCGCGCTGGCCGGGGGCGATTACCGGCTTTGTGGCGTTGCACGCATGCACGAGCGGCCGATTGGCGACCTGGTCGACGCCTTGCGCCAGACCGGTGCAGAGATTCGCTATCTGGATAAGGACGGCTTTCCGCCGCTCGCCGTTGCCCCGGCGAGAATCCGCCCAGGCGGCCTCGTCCGCGTACGCGGCGACGTCTCCAGCCAGTTCCTGACCGGCCTGCTGATGGCCTTGCCGCTGACCGGCGTCGAAACGACGATCGAGGTGATCGGTGAGCTCGTTTCCCGGCCCTACGTCGACCTGACGCTGGGCATGATGCAACGCTTTGGCGTCAAGGTCGGGCGCCAAGGGTGGCAGCGCTTCGTGGTTCCGGCGGCAAGTCGCTACCGCTCGCCGGGGCGCATCGCGGTCGAGGGCGATGCCTCCTCGGCGTCCTATTTTCTTGCGCTGGGTACGATCGGCGGCGGTCCGCTACGTGTCGAAGGCGTCGGTCGCGATTCGCTGCAGGGCGACCTCGCCTTTGCCGACGCGCTCGCGGCGATGGGCGCGCGCATCGCGATCGGCGCCGACTGGATCGAGGCCAGCGCACCGCTTTCGGGTAAATTGCGCGCCGTCGCGCTCGATTGCAACGCGATTCCCGACGCCGCGATGACGCTCGCGACGACGGCGCTCTTTGCCGAAGGCACGACGACACTGAGCAACATCGCGAGCTGGCGTGTCAAGGAGACCGACCGCATCGCCGCGATGGCGACCGAACTGCGCAAGCTCGGCGCGCGCGTCGAGGAAGGCGCTGACTTTATCCGCATCACGCCGCCGGCCGCCGCGCTGCTCAGTCCGGCCGGCGGCATCGACACCTACGACGACCACCGCATCGCGATGTGTTTTTCGCTTGCCGCGCTGGCGACCCCGCTGCGGATCAACGACCCGGCCTGCGTGCGCAAGACGTTTCCCGACTATTTCGCACGCTTTGCCGAAGTCACCGAGCCGGTTCCGGTGATCGCCATCGACGGGCCGTCGGCCTCCGGCAAGGGAACCGTCGCCGCGCGGGTGGCGCTGGCACTCGGCTGGCATTACCTCGATTCGGGCGCGCTTTATCGCCTGACCGCGCTCGCCGCGCGCCGCGCCGGGATCGCCTGGAGCGACGAAGCGGGTGTCGGGGCGATCGCCGCCGAGCTTGACGTCGTCTTCGGCGAGGATTCGGTCCGGCTCTCCGGCGAAGAGGTTGGCGAAGCGATTCGTCAGGAAGACATTTCGTCGGGTGCGTCGCAAGTTGCTGCGCTCCCTGCCGTGCGCGCCGCGCTGCTTTTTCGCCAGCGCGCTTGGCGCCGGGCGCCGGGTCTGGTCGCCGATGGTCGCGACATGGGCTCGGTCGTATTTCCCGACGCCGCGACCAAGGTGTTCCTCGCCGCAAGCGCCGAGGTGCGTGCCGAAAGACGCTATAAGCAGTTGATCGGGAAAGGAATCGCTGCTAATATCCTGCCTCTTTTGCTGGATTTGCGCGAACGAGACGAACGCGACAGCCAACGCAGCGTCGCCCCATTGCAGCAGGAAAAGGAAGCCCAGTTGCTTGACACGACGGACATGAGTATTGAACAAGCCGTCGCCCAGGTGCTGGTCTGGAGCAAGCGAGTAAGCATCAGCAGTTCGTAGTCGTTACACAGGCAGTAAGGGCGTTGCGGCAGGTGCCGGGCGCCCCAAGGTATTGTCGGTTCGATGCGTTTCGCGCGGCCATTGCGCCAGCGGGGCGGACTGTGCGGGTTTTATGCACGGACAGCGGGCCGACGATTTTTCCAACTTAACCCGCAGCCTTGCGGTCAGGTCCTCTCACATGTCAGCCAACCCCATTATTCAAGAAAGTTTTGCCGATCTTTTTGAAGCCAGCCTCGCGCGCCAGGAAATGCGCCAGGGCGAGGTCATCACCGCAGAAGTCGTGCGCATCGACCAGAACTTTGTCGTCGTCAACGCCGGACTCAAGTCCGAAAGCTATATCGAACGCGAAGAATTTTTAAGTGACGCGGGCGAACTCGAAGTTGCCGTCGGCGATTTCGTCCAGGTCGCCATCGAGCAACTCGAGAACGGTTTCGGTGAAACCCGTTTGTCGCGCGAACGCGCCAAGCGTGTCGCCGCGTGGAACTTCCTCGAAGCGGCGCTCAACGAAGGCACGCTCGTTACCGGTACGATTACCGGCAAGGTCAAGGGCGGTCTGACGGTCATGGCCAACAGCGTGCGCGCCTTCCTGCCCGGCTCGCTGGTTGACATGCGTCCGGTCAAGGACACCACGCCGTACGAAGGCAAGAC
>JBBRXI010000174.1:0-5561 GCA_038248575.1 Burkholderiales bacterium
CCCAGCGGTAAATCGATATCCGTGGCGCGCAGTGCGCGCAGCGGGGCGACTTGGCCGGCTTCGCCTTCTGCTCTGTCGATCCGCGAGATGTCGCGAAGTTCGATCGCGCATAGCCGTTCGAGCAGGAGATTCAACATGACCAGCGCCGGAGGGCTAAGCGCCACAGCGCCTGTCTCGTCGGGCACGCTGGTGCTCGATCTCGCGTCGGAGAAAAACTCATTGCCGCCCAACCGCTGGTGCATCGCTTGCAGCAGGAGAGACGTTGCGTTGGCGGCGTACGCACCGGCGCCATTGCCCGCTCCGGCGTCGCTTTCGTCATACCCGCTAGCTCGGCCGCCACCGTCACTGTCGCCACCACCACCACCACCGGAACCGTAACCGCCGCCGGAGCGCGAGCCGTGACCGCGAGTTTTGGAGTTTGGCCGCTGCACGATGTGAACCGCAGCGGGTATTATTCCGTGACCCTCGAGGGCCGCGTTCACTTCGACGTAAACGTTCGCTAGCTGCATCCGCAACGCTTCGGCGATCGCCGTGAGCAGGTCGAGATTGTCCTGGAGGTTGGCACCGCTGCTGCGACAGATCGCCAGCAGGCCGCGCGAGATCGGTTCCAGGCCGAGCGGATTTTTCTCCGGCGCCATGGCCGGCCGATCAAGCAGGGTCATATAACGCAGTTGCACGCGCCACGGATCAATGCTCTGGTCGCCACTCAGCTGATGAATAATGTGTGCGATGCGAATGTCAAGTTCGAGCTCGTCATGACCGACCAGGCTGATGCGCGAGGCGGTCAGCCCGGCGGTCTCTTTGAACCCGTCTTTTTCAACCGCAGCGACCAACTCGTCGTGCGCCGCGCCGACTTCGCTGGCGAATGCTTCGAGCGCCTCCGGCCGGATGAAGCCCGCACGCCCAACAAGCTCCACCAGCCGGCGCTGGAAAAGTTCGCGGCACTCGCGCAGCACGAAGAAAGCGTCATGAGCGGGTCGTTGCTCGGCAGATGAGGTGGCGGACGGGTCGGACATCGCTTGTCTTGCAAAACAATCGTGGGTTGTACGGTCAGCGCTTTTCGCTGTCTTTTTTGCCGGCCTTGGCGGCGGCTGCCGTTTCCTCGGGCGTCGGCGTTCGCTTGCGCGAGCCGGGCGCTGCGATCGGCGGCAATTGCGGTTCGACCGTTTCCAGCTTGTTCTCGCGCATGTACGCGTCCATGTCGCGCCAGCCCTCGTAGATCGGCGCTTTCGGCAGCCACGAATAAATCGAGTAACAGTCCTCTATCGCGCGGCCCGACTGCCGGCACGCCCCGCCGACCGCTCTGCCGTCGGCGTCAAGGCGCGCAGCCTTTGCCGCCTGGTCCTCGATACCCATCTGCTGCTGGACCATCTCGCAAGCGCCAAGGCCAAGCAAGGCCGCGGCGGCGATCACCGATATCGACAACGGGCTGCGTCGCTTGGTTGGCACGATGATGGCTGATCCCCCGATAGTTATAGCAATATTCTAACCGCAAAAACCGGCTCCTCTTCAATCGGCGTTCGACTTTGCACAGAGCGAAAGCATGCAGCAGCTTGGCGATCAAAGCGCGGCGAGTCGTCAGACGCTTGAAGCTCTATAATCGCCACTCGCTCATCACGCCGTCTGGCCAAGGAAACGCAATGCCTTCTTTCAGAATCCTCATCGCCGCGGCGGGATTGCTCCTCGCGGCTTCCGCCCCAGCCGCGCCAGCCCGGCCAGCGCCGGCAAAACCGACCGCCGCCAAGCCGGCGCCGACCACACCCGTGCACATCGAACTGGCGCACCTGCTCGATGAAGAGCGGGCTGAACGCCTCGAGCCCTTGATCGAAACGTTCAACGACCAGCAAAAAGACGTGCGGGTCACGCTGGTGCGTCGCGTCGAGGGCGCCCCGGCCAAGCAGATCAACCTCGTGACGCGTGAGGAATATGCGCGCTTCATGGCCAGCAAGGCGAGTTTCAAGCCGCTCCACGAAGTCATGCGTGAAGCGCGCCAGCCCCTGCGCACGAGCGCGCTGTCGCCCGAGTTGACGATTGGCCTGTCCGACGGCAAGGGCCGGCTCTTTGCGCTGCCGCTGGCTTTTTCGACGCCGGTGCTCTACATCAACAAGGTGGCGTTTCGCAAAGCGGGTCTAAACCCCGATACGCCGCCGAAAAACTGGGCCGACATGCAGGAGGCGGCCGGTAAACTCGCCGATGCGGGCAGCCGCTGCCCGTATACGACCTCGTGGCCGGCCTGGATCCATATCGACAATCTGAGTGCCTGGAACGGTGGCGAGGTGAGCGACGCCAAGGGTAATCTCGTCTTCAACAGCATGATGCAGGTCAAACACATCGCCATGCTGTCGACCTGGGCAAAAAGCCGCTACTTCGTCTATTTCGGTCGCCGCGACGAGGCCGATCGTCGCTTTGCCAACGGCGACTGCGCGATGCTCACGAGTTCGTCGTCGCTGTTCACCACGCTGGCCGCGAGCAACACGCTTGAGCCCGGCGTTTCGAGTCTGCCCTATCACGACGACCTGCGCGGCGCGCCGCAAAATACGCTGGCCGACGGCGCCTCGCTGTGGATTGCCAACGGCATGAATGCGGCGGAGACAAAGGGGGTTGCCAAATTCATTAACTACGTTCTCGGCCCGGAAGTGCAGATCAACCTGACCGTTGCCGGCGGCTTTCTGCCCATGACCCCGGTCGCCCGCGCGGCCGCCGGAAGCAAACTCCTCGAAAACGATCTGATTGCGCTCAAGGTGGCTTACGCGCAGCTGCACGGCAACAGCTTTGCGCCGCTCGCCCGCGTCTCGCAAAACGAACGGCTGCATGTCATCGTCGAAGAGGAGCTCGAAAGCGTCTGGGCCAACAAGAAGCCCGCCAAGGAAGCGCTCGATAACGCCGTCACGCGGGGCCGGGCGGTGAGCGCCGCGTTGCCCCTGCCGGGCGGCAAGCGCAGCCAGTGAGCCGACCGGCGCCTGACTGGCCGTTGCCGCGTGTCTTTGCGCACCGCTGCGGCGGTGCGCTGGCGCCGGAGAACACCCTCGTCGGGTTGCGCATCGCTGCGGCGCTGGGTTTTCGCGCCGTCGAGTTTGACGTCATGTTATCGCGCGACGGTTCGCCCTGGCTGATCCACGACGAGACCCTCGAGCGCACCACGGACGGCGTCGGCCGCGTTTGCGCCACGCCCGACAGCGTGCTGAACACGCTCGACGCCGGCATTTACCGGCATCGTGCTTTCGCCGGCGAAGCCTTGCCGACGCTCGCCGCGGCCGCCGCGCTGTGCCGCCAACTGGGCCTTGCCGCCAACGTCGAGATCAAGCCGGCGGCGGGCTGCGAAGCACAAACCGGCGAAGTCGTCGCGCGCGCCGTCATTGAACTGTGGCAAGGCGCGCCGCTGCCCCTCGTTTCGTCGTTTTCCGAAGTGGCGCTGGCGAGCGCCCGCGCCGTCGCTGCACGCTTGCCACTCGGTGTGCTTTGGCGGCGCGCGCCGGACGACTGGCTGGCCCGGGTAGACGCGCTCGACGCGTACAGCGTGCACCTCGCGTGGGACGCTCTCGACGAGCGCGTTGGCGCTGCAGCGCGCGCGCGCGCGATCCCCGTGCTGTGCTATACGGTCAACTCCCGGGCGAGCGCCGAAGCGCTCTTCGCGCGCGGGGTCGGGGCCGTATTCAGCGACCGCATCGACCTGCTCACTGCGCTGTAGGGCGTCACCGGCGAGCCGCGCAGAGCGCTTGCCGCCTGAGCGCGCACCCCCTTCGATGACGAACGCCTTGCTCGGGAGGCGGGCGTTTCGGTGTAGAATCAGAACCCTTTGAAATCAGCTCGTCTACGGACAAACACCGATGAAAAGCGCCGAAATCCGCGAGAAATTCCTCAAATTCTTCGAGTCGAAAGGCCACCAGATCGTCGCCTCGAGTTCGCTCGTTCCGCACGACGATCCGACGCTGCTGTTTACCAACGCCGGAATGAACCAGTTCAAGGACGTCTTCCTCGGCTTTGACAAGCGGCCCTACGTGCGTGCGACGAGTTCGCAGAAATGCGTGCGCGCCGGCGGCAAGCACAACGACCTCGAGAACGTCGGCTATACCGCGCGTCATCACACCTTCTTCGAGATGCTCGGCAATTTCTCGTTCGGCGATTACTTCAAGCGCGACGCGATCCAATACGCCTGGGAACTGCTCACCGGGGTCTATCGGCTGCCCGCCGACCGGCTGTGGGTCACCGTTTACGCCGAGGACGACGAGGCCTACGCCATCTGGAACGAGACCATCGGCATTGCGGCCGAACGCATCGTGCGCATCGGCGACAACAAAGGCGCGCGCTACGCCTCGGACAATTTCTGGATGATGGGCGATACCGGCCCCTGCGGCCCGTGCACCGAGATTTTTTACGACCACGGCGAGCATATCCCGGGCGGCCCGCCGGGTTCGCCCGACGAGGATGGCGATCGCTACATCGAGATCTGGAACAACGTCTTCATGCAGTTCAACCGCGACGAAGCGGGCGTCATGCACAAGCTGCCCAAGCCGTCGGTCGATACCGGGATGGGGCTGGAGCGAATTGCCGCCGTCCTCCAGCACGTGCACAGCAACTATGAGATCGATCTCTTCGCCCGCCTGATCGCCGCTGCGGCCCGTGAAACGAGAAGCGCTAATCCCGACAGCCCGTCGTTGCGCGTCCTCGCCGATCATATTCGTGCCTGCGCTTTCCTCATCGCCGACGGCGTCATTCCGGGTAACGAGGGGCGCGGTTACGTCTTGCGCCGCATCATCCGGCGCGCCATCCGCCACGGCTACAAGCTCGGCGCACGCGCCGCGTTTTTCCACCGCATGGTTGCCGACCTCGTCGCCGAAATGGGCGGCGCCTACCCCGAACTCGTGTCCGGCGAGAAACGCATCGTCGACGTCCTGCGCCAGGAAGAGGATCGTTTTTTCACGACGATCGAACACGGGATGGCGATCCTCGAGGGCGAACTTGGCGCGCTCAACGGCAAGGGCGCGCAGTCGGGTATTTTCAACGGCGAGACGGCGTTCAAGCTGCACGACACCTTCGGCTTTCCGCTCGACCTGACCGCCGACATCTGCCGCGAGCGCGGCGTCACCGTCGACAGCGCCGGCTTCGAAGCGGCGATGAACAAGCAAAAAGAGCAGGCGCGCGCGGCGGGCAAGTTCCGCATGGCGAGCGCGCTCGACTACGCCGGCCCGGCGACGACTTTCCACGGCTACGAGACGCTCGAAGCGAAGGCCAGGGTGCTCGCTCTCTACAAGGAAGGCGCAGCGGTCGAGGCGCTCGCCGAAGGCGATAGCGGCGTCGTCGTTCTCGACCTGACGCCCTTCTACGCCGAATCGGGCGGTCAGGTCGGCGACCGCGGCAGCGTCCAGTCGGCGCAGGGTATTTTTGCCGTCGACGATACGCAGAAAATACAGGCCAGCGTGTTCGGCCATCAAGGCGTGCTGAAAACCGGCAACCTCAAGGTCGGCGACGCGGTGAGCGCCAGGGTCGATCTGCTGGCGCGCCGGCGCACGATGCGCAATCACTCGGCGACGCACCTGATGCACAAGGCGCTGCGCCAAGTC
>JBBRXI010000175.1:0-5552 GCA_038248575.1 Burkholderiales bacterium
CTCTTCGCTCCGGATAGGGATTTTTACCTAGCGCTCTGCGGGTTTCTTCCAATACCGACAAAACCGCCAAGGGCTTATTGTTTGCTCCGTCCAATTACGGAGTTTCTGGCATGAGCGCCCACCCCGATCTTTCCCGGCGAGCCTTTCTCGGCGCGCTGCCGGCCGTCACCGCCGGCCTGGCGGTTCCCGCCCAGGCCGCCGGCGACGCCGACCCGCACTGGTCGATGCTCGTCGATACCCGCCGCTGCATCGGCTGCCAGGCGTGCACGATGGCCTGTGCGATCGAGAACGCATCGCCCGAAGGCAGCTTTCGCACCGTCGTCGCGACCTACGCGGTGACAGCAGGCGGCAAGACCGGGCTCTCACTCCTGCCGCGCCTGTGCAACCACTGCGAAGAGCCGCCGTGCGTCCCGGTCTGCCCGGTCGGCGCGACCTTCAAACGCAAGGACGGTGTCGTCCTCGTCGATGGCGATCGCTGCGTCGGCTGCGCCTATTGCGTCCAGGCCTGCCCGTATGACGCGCGCTTCATCAACCACGTCACCGGCAAGGCCGACAAATGCACCTTCTGCAGCCACCGCGTCGAAGCCGGGCTGCTGCCGGCCTGCGTCGAGACCTGCGTCGGCGGTGCGCGTATCTTCGGCGATCTCAACGACGCCAAAAGCCAGATCAGTCGCCGCCTCAAAGCCGCCGAGGGCCAGGTTCGCGTGCTCAAGCCCGAAGCCGGCACGGTGCCCCGCGTCTTCTACATCGGTCTCGACGAACACCTCGACGGCCGCGTCGACGGCGACTCGGCCGCCGACATGATGTGGCGTCCGCGCCACGCAGGAGCATGAGCATGAACGCGATTGTTGAAATCATCGGTTTTGCCCGCGAACCCGGCTGGTTGCCGTGGGCGGTGCAGTACTTCTTCCTGATCGGCGTGTCGACCGCGGCTTTCTTCCTGTCGCTGCCGGGCCTCGTCTGGCGCCATCCACAGTGGCGCGGGCTGTCGCGCCGGGCGCTGCTCGCCGCGCTCGTCTGCGGCTTGACGGCACCGGTCGCGCTGCTCGCCGACCTGCACCAACCGGGACGCTTCCTCAACTTCTACCTGTACCCGAACGCCGGATCGTGGATGGCCTGGGGCTCCTTCTTCATTCCCGTCTACCTCGGCGGCCTGTCGCTCTTCGCCTGGCTCTGTCTGCGTCCGCAACTCGCTGAACTGGGGCGCACTGACCGCCGTCTCGCGGCGCTCTATCGCACGCTGGCCTACGGCGGCCATGACAACCGCTCGGCGATCATGCTCGCCGCGATCGTCGCCGCCCTCGGCGCCTTTCTGGTCCTGCTCTACACCGGCATGGAAGTGATGGCCGTGCGCGCACGTTCGCTGTGGGACAGCCCGTTGCTGCCGCTCGTCATGGCCGTCAGCGCCTTCACCGGCGGCATCGGCATGACGGCTTTTTTTGAAACGCTGGCCGGCAGCCGGCAGGCGGCGGCCACGCTCAAGCGCTGGCTGGCGCGCGCTCAGTGGGCGAGCTTGCTGCTGCTCGCCGCGTGGCTTGTTTCCGGCCTTTCCGGCGCGGCCGACGGCGCCGCCGACGCGCTCGCCGCGATGCGCGCTTCGTCGGGCTGGCTGCTCACCGCTGCCTGGCTGCTCGGCTCGACGCTGCTCACCCTGTGGCTGGCGCGCCGGCCCGGAGACGCGCTGCTGGCGCTGGCGCTGCTCGCGCTCCACGGCAGCTGGCTGATCCGCTGGATCGTCTTTATCGGCGGCCAGAGCCTGCCCAAGATCGGCGCGACCCGCGCCAGCTACGCGCTGACGCTGACCCCGGACAGCCTGCTCGGCATCGTCGGCATGATCGGCCTCTGCCTTACCCTGTACATCGTACTGACCAGCCTTATCCCTTGGGATGAAAAGGCCCCCGCCGCAGGAG
The DNA here is from genome assembly GCA_038248575.1 of Burkholderiales bacterium. Taxonomy (GTDB): domain Bacteria; phylum Pseudomonadota; class Gammaproteobacteria; order Burkholderiales; family Rhodocyclaceae; genus Propionivibrio. Next base: position 1,911 of record JBBRXI010000175.1, read on the forward strand.
ATGCATCATGAAAATCAGCAGACGTCGTCAGGTACTCGCGCTCGGCGGCATCGCCGCGTTCGCCGCCGGTTACTCGGAAACCGCCGGTCGACTGGTCGGCAAGCTGCTCGGCCGCGACGCGGCGAAGCACAAAACGGCCGGCGAGGCGCCGGCGCCCGAGTTTCGCGTCGACGCGCAAGGCCATCTCGAGGTCAATCCGGCGCAGCAGGTGAGCTACACCACCTGCCTCGGGTGCACCACGATGTGCGGCGTGCGCGTGCGCAGCGAACGGGCGAGCGGCAAGGTGCTGCGGGTTGCCGGCAACCCCTACAGCCCGTTGTCGACCGACCCGCACCTGCCGATGAAAGCCAGCGTGCGCGAGAGCTTCATCGCCATATCGGCGCTCGCCGACAAAGGCCTCGACGGCCGCTCGACGGTCTGCGGCCGCGGCAACGCGATCGCCCAGCAGATCGACTCGCCGTATCGTGTGCTCAGCCCGATGAAGCGCGTCGGTCCCCGCAACGGCGGCCGCTGGGAGCCGATCTCCTTCGAGCAACTGGTCAGCGAAGTCGTCGAGGGCGGCAATCTCTTCGGCGAAGGCCCGGTCGAAGGCCTCGCCGCCTTGCGCGACCTGACGACGCCGATCGACGCCGCGCAGCCGGCGCTCGGCCCGCGCGTCAATCAGGTCGCCGTTCTGACGAGCGTCAACGACGGCCGCGAAAACTTCGCCCGCCGTTTTTTCCAGAAGTCCTACGGCACGCTCAACTTCATCGGCCATGGCTCGTATTGCGGCGGCTCCTATCGTTCGGGATCGGGCGCGCTCTTTGGCGACACGCGGGCGATGCCGCACGGCAAACCTGATTTTGCCAACGCCGAGTTCATCCTGTTCGTCGGCACGGCGCCCGGGCAGGCCGGCAATCCCTTCAAGCGCCAGGGCGCGCTGGTTGCCAAGGGGCGCACCGACGGCACGCTGTCCTACGTCGTCGTCGACCCGGTGCTGACCCACGCCGACAACCGCGCGACCGCCGAGCGCGGCCGCTGGTTGCCGATCCGCCCGGGCGCCGACGGCGCGCTGGCCATGGCGATCATCCGCTGGCTGTTCGAGAACGACGCGATCGACGCGCATTTTCTCAGCTGGCCGAATGCGGCGCTGGCCCGCCAGAACGGCGAACCTTCGTTCGCCAACGCCGCGCATCTGGTGATCGTCGAACCGGGCCATCCGCGCGAGCGGCGCATGCTGCGCGCCTCCGATCTTGGCGTGCCGATGAGCGAGGAGCAGCGTTACAAGGAGAGCGATTCCTTCGTCTGCCTCGACGCCGCTGGCCGGCACGTTTTCCACGACCAGGCCAAGGGTCCGGCGCAGCTTTTCGTCGATCAGGCGATCGCCGTCGACGGCAAGGAGGTGCGCGTCAAATCGTCGCTGCAGCTGCTGCGCGAAGAGGCGATGCGCTTTGCCATGAGCGATTACGCGCAGGCCTGCGGCATCCCGGCCGAGACGCTCGCCGGCCTGGCCAGAGAGCTCGCGGCGCACGGCAAGAAGTCGTCGGTGGTCGCCCACGGCGGCATGATGAGCGGCAGCGGTTTCTACAACGCTTATGCGCTGCTGTCGATCAACGCGCTGCTCGGCAACATCAACTGGAAAGGCGGTTTCGTCGGCAACGGCGGCGGCTTCAAGGACGATGGCGAAGGGCCGCGCTACAACCTCGAGCACTTCGCCGGAATGACCAAACCGTCCGGAACGCCGCTCGGGCGCAACGTGGCTTACGAGAAGACGGCCGAGTTTGCCGTCCGCAAGGCCGCCAACCGGCCTTACCCGGCGAGCGCGCCGTGGTTCCCGAACGCGCCCGGCCTGACCACCGAGCTCTTGCCCGGCGGGCTCGCCGGCTATCCTTACGGCCTCAAGGCACTGGTGCTCTGGTCGTCGAACCCGCTCTACGGCATCGCCGGTCTGCGCAACAAGATCGCCAAAGATCTGGCCGACCCAAAGAAGCTGCCGCTGATCGTCTCGATCGACCCCTTCATCAACGAAAGCAACGCTTTTGCCGATTACATTGTTCCCGATTCGCTGATGTACGAAAGCTGGGGCTGGGTTGCCGCCTGGAACGGCGTGCCGACCAAGGCGATGAGCGCGCGCTGGCCGGTGCTCGAGCCGAAGGCGACGAAAAGCGCCGACGGGCAGGCGGTCGGGCTCGAAACCTTTGCCATCGCGCTGGCCAAGGCGATGAAGCTTCCGGGTTTCGGCGAGGCGGCGATCAGCGACGCGCAGGGCAATAGCTACGCGCTCAACACGCCCGAAGACTGGTATTTGCGCGGCGGCGCCAACATCGCCTGGCTCGGCAAGGAGCCGGTCGCCGACGCCAGCGACGAAGACATGATTCTCTCGGGCGTCGAGCGCCTGCGCCCGCTGCTCGAAAAAACGCTCAAACCCGAGGAAGTCGCCAAGGTCGCATTCCTGCTCAGTCGCGGCGGTCGCTTTCAGTCCGGCAAGGACGCCTACGACGAAGACAATCCGCAGTGGATGCGCAACGCCATGAAGGCCATGTGCCATATCTGGAACGAGAACGTCGGCACGTCGAAAAACAGCCTCTCGGGCAAGCGCAACAGCGGCTGCGCGAGCTGGAGCGAACCGGCTTTTGCCGACGGCACGCCGATGCGCACGATCTATCCGGCGAGTGAGTGGCCCCTGCAACTCGTGAGCTACAAGTCGGCGCTGCAAAGTCCATATTCGATCGGCGCCACGCGCCTGCTCGCCGTGCATCCGGAGAACCCGGTGCTGATCCATCCAGAAGACGCCGGTCGCCTGCAACTGGCGATGGGCGATCGCGTCGAGCTGAGCACACCGGGCGGCAGCATCACGGCGCGCGTCATGGTCCATGCCGGAATCAGGCCGGGCGTCGCCGCCGTCGAGCACGGTTTCGGCCATCGCGAACTGGGCGCCCGCGCGCACCGGATCGGCGGCACCAGCCAGCCCGAGGACAAGCGACTGGCGGCCGGCGTCAACCTCAACGACATCGGCCTTGTCGACCCGACGCGGCCCGACAAGGCGCCGTGGGTCGACGCGATTTCCGGCGCATCGGTGCGCAACGGACTGCCGGCGAAAATTCGCCGGGCTTAGGCGCCTGACTTAAAGCCTTAATCCACCCCAGAGCCACAGCGGGAAGGCAGAGAACGAAAGAACGGGTGAATCCCGCGATTCCTTCATCGCGGTGGCTTATCTCTGTGCCGCCTCCGAGGTGGAATGCTGTTGCCCTGCCCGGCCGGCTGCGGCTTCAGTCGAGCGCCGCCGGATCGGCGCGCAGCACCAGGCGCGCGAGTTCGGCGGCCGACGATACGCCGGTCTTCTCCATGACGTGCTGGCGGTGAATGTGTACGGTCTTTTCGCTGATGCCGAGCGCGCCGGCGATCTGCTTGTTCGGTTGACCGCGGGCGACCAAGCGCGCGACTTCCTGTTCGCGCGGTGAGAGTGCGCCGAGCACCGCCTGCGCGCGCTGCCGCCGTCCGGCGTCAAGCAAAGCCTCGGCGCCGCACCGGATGGCGGCGGCGACCGCATCGAGAACGACCTGATCCTTGAACGGCTTTTCGATGAAGTCGCAGGCGCCCGATTTCATCGCCTGGACCGCCATCGAGACATCGGCATGGCCGGTCATGAAGACGATCGGCAGC
>JBBRXI010000176.1:0-5548 GCA_038248575.1 Burkholderiales bacterium
AAGCTGCTGCTGCTCGACGAGCCCTCGCTCGGACTCGCGCCGCTTTACATCAAGAAAATTTTCCAGACGATACGCGAACTCAACCGCGAGCACGGCATGACCATCCTGCTCGTCGAGCAGAACGCCCATCACGCGCTGCGCGTCGCCCATCGTGCCTACGTCATGCAGCACGGCAGCATCGTCCTCTCGGGAAGCGGCCGCGAGCTCCTGGCAAGCGCGCAAGTGCGCGCCGCGTATCTCGAGGGCGGGCAGGTCCGCTAAGCCGTCCCGCTCATGTCCGACTCTCGATCACTGCCGCGCTGGATGCCTTTCGTCGTTCTCGGTATCGGGCTCGTGGCGATATCGTTTGGCGCCATCCTGGCGCGCCTGGCGCAGGGTTTTGGCCTGCCTTCGCTGGCCATCGCCGCGCTGCGTCTGGGCCTCGCCTTCGTGCTCATCACGCCGGTCGTTCTCTGGGGTTCGCTGCCGACGCTGCGCGCGCTGAGCCGGCAGCAGCTGCTCCTCGCGCTCGGCGCCGGCTTCTTCCTGGCGCTGCATTTTGCCACCTGGATCAGTTCGCTCGAATACACCTCGGTGGCCAGCAGCACGGCACTGGTGACGACCAATCTGCTGTGGATCGCCATCGCCTCCTTCGTCCTTTTTGGCAAGAAGCCGAACCGGCTCACCGCTATCGGCATGGCCGTCTCGCTCGCCGGCAGTGGCCTGATCTTCTGGAGCGACAGCGGCGGGCCGGGTGTCAATCCGTCGCTCGGCAACGCCCTGGCACTCGCCGGCAGCTGGTGCTTCTCGGCCTATTTGCTGATCGGCCGCCGGCTGCGGGCCGATACGCCGCTTCCCGCTTATATCTGGCTGGCCTACGGAACAGCGGCGCTCTTTCTGCTGCTCGGCTGCGGCGCCGCCAACGTCGAGCTATCCGGGTACAGCGCGCCCGCCTACCTCGCGGCGCTCGGCATGGCGCTTGGCCCGCAGCTTCTCGGTCATACAGCCTACAACTGGTCGCTCAAACACGTGTCGGCGATTTTCGTCGCCGTGGTGACGCTGGGCGAGCCGGTCGGCAGCGCGGCGCTGGCCTGGGTTTTCTTCGGCGAATCGTTTGCTCCGGCGCAGGCCGCCGGTTTCGTCCTGCTGCTCGGCGGCATTTACCTCGCCGCGCGCGGTGAAGCCCGTTAGTTGCGCGCTTGCTGCACAAGCACTGCGGGGCGCGGTATCATCGCGCCTTGCAGCCGGTTGTGCTGAACGTGGCCAATGGCGAATGCGGAATCTTCGTCGTTCCTGCGCGTCCGAGATGACGCGCCGCAGGCTGCGCGCCCGGTGCCCGATACTTCGGCCCGATCACCGATCACCGATAAATCGCTAATGGGGATCTTCAACGATGACTGTTTACCTCTACTTTTCGCTGATCCCCGAAGCGCTGATCGCCTCCAACCTGCCGCCCGAGAAATTCGGCCGGTATTACGCGACCGGAAGCAGCTTCAAGTCGAAGGGTCAGTGTCTTTTCTTTGCCGTCGATATCGACTTTCGCAGTCCGTATTTCGACGTCGAGGCAGCCATCGCGCGCTGCGTTCCGGCCGCCGACGGAACGCCCAAGCACTCGGTCTATGTCTCGATGTATCGCGTTCTCGAACACTTGCCGACCGCCGTCTTGGGCCAGCTCTATCTGACCACGGCTTACGGCGATACCGTTGCCCTGTCGCGTGGAGAACTCGCCGGTCAGGTCGGCGCGCAAAGCGTCGCGCAGGCCGACGCCTGTCTGCATCTCTATCAGGACCTGGCGCCGATCAACAATCTCGTCGTCAGCAACCTCGATCCGCTTGCCTTCTACGCCAGCGTGACGCTGAGCCCGACGCGGTTCATCCGTTTTCCGGCGCTGTGCTTCGTCGAGCTCGAAATCGGCGACCTCGCCAGCGATCCGGCGAACGGCCAGGCCAGCGAGCTCCCCTATCTCTTCATCAATCATTTGCGTGAAGCGCTGATGGTCCTCGAGCCGCGCGTCAGCGACAAGCCGAGTACCAAGGACAGCAAGATGGTGCACCGCATCCATTCGCTCGACTTTCCTTACCGCATGGTCAAGAAGGGCTTTTATGTCGGCAACGGCGCCGATCTCGCCTTCTATCCGATGCCCTCGCTCCAGCAGCTGCGCGACGAAAACCGGCAATGGTGGCGCTCGGCTCACGTCGAATAGCGCAGGATTGTCGCTTTTAAGCGCCTGCCGTTACACACAAGTCACTGAGCATAAACAGCGCGCATAGGTTCGACACCTTCGACGAAGTCTCTGAGACGTTGCAATCCCTGCCAGAGGGTTTTTACGCCGGGTTCGCCGTCGCTCTTTCTGCTCTATTGGCCGATATGGCCTAGGCGTTCCACCAGTTCGGCGCATACACCCGTCGGTGATTTCGCAATCCTTGGCCCAATGTCAGCCATCTCTATTGACGCGAAGGCGGCGCCAGGATTTTTCGACTTCTCGGACGGGCTTTAACGCCAGCCCACTTATGGTTGTGATGATAGTTGATCCATTGCGGCCATACGGATGATCCAATCGCGAAATCTAATTACTTTAGGCAACTTCGAATTCGACTGCGAGAATGTCATGTAGTGAAACCGAGTCGTGGTTTCTACGATGTTTGGGAATAAAGGCACTAGTTGTTTTGTCCTTATGGCACGATCAGCAAACACATTGCTTTCTAGAGCAATTCCCAGGCCATCCGCTGCCACTTGAAGCGATGTGTAGGTTCGGTCAAATCGTAGCCCGCGCGTGGCCTTTACGCCTGTTACCTGATGCAATCGGAGCCAAGCACTCCACGGAATGGGACTGCGGTCGGAATGGATAAGACGGACTGAATTCAGAGCGTCTTTTGGTGATTTTCCACGCAAACGTCGAGCGACCGCTCGGTTTGCCAAAGGAATAATTATTTCTTCTAACAGCGGTTCAACCACAAGTCCAGCCGAATCACCAAGCCGACGTGTTATCTCAATATCCACCGAGCTATGAAGTAGATCGACTGGGTCCGGTGTGGCAAGAATGCGGAGGTCGATTTCTGGATATTCAGCCAGGAAGCCATCCAGCCTTGGCACCAGCCACCCAGGCGCAAAGCTAGGGGGGCACTGAATGGTTAGTAAGTCAGTGAAACCAGCATCTGCAATGTCTTGGGTCGCTGTAGCAATACGTTCTAAGCCACCCGTAATGGATTGGAGATAACTCAACCCGGCATCCGTCAATCGCATGGTTCGTGTCGTTCGGTGAAACAAGCTAACCCCAAGCAACCGTTCGAGCCCGCGCAGTTGGTTGCTTATTGCTGAGCGTGAAAGGCAGAGTTCCTCTGCCGCGCGCGTTACAGAGAGATATCGCGCAGTCGTCTCGAAAGCGATCAAATCGTGCATGGCGGGCAAGCGTCTCATTTTGTCCCTATTTTTTGCATAAATGCCAATCACCACTGATTCGCCACCCGTGCGCAGACCAAACAGGACTTGGCGAATACATCGAGGTTTTCTACAACCACCGTCGCTTTCACACAGCAATGCCGTGCATCACAGTTAGCCGCTAAGTCCGTTGGGCTGCGCTAATTACAACAGAAACCAGTCCCATGTTGGTTTAGAACTGACGGGTCGATCAAGAAAGCATTCAAAAGGAACACCTATTCAGTCACCTTGATGTCACGGAAGCTCTCACGATAGGCCGTTTGAGCAAATGCCATCCGTCGGAATTGCGGATTCGTTTTAACCCGACAATACTGAATGAGTCCTAGGTTTTCTGCTCGTCCAGTTGTTTCTTGACAAACGCCGACGCGTCCTCGGAGACGATTTTTTCCTTCTGGAAGATCGGCAGCACGAGGGTCATGCCGACCAGGACGAGAAGGACGATGGTCACCGGATTGTTCGACGCCGACTTCCAGACGGTCGTCCAGATGTCGCCGTCGGTGATCGACAGCCAGCGCCGGAAGTTCTCTTCCATCAGCGTGCCGAGAATGATCGCCAGAATCATCGGCGGCCGCGGCACCTCCATCTTGCTCAAGGCGTAACCGAGGGCTCCGAAAACGAGCATGACGCCGGCGTCGAATAGGCTGCTCTGGATGGCGTAGGTGCCGATCAGGCACAGCGCGAGGATGCCGGTATTGAGAATCGGGCGTGGTATGAACAAAAGGCGCGCAAAATATTTGGCGCCGTACAAGCCGAAAACCAGGAAAAGGACCTGGATCAGCGCCATGCCGATGAAAATGGCCGAGACGAGGTCGTAATTCTTGGTGAACATCATCGGTCCGGGCGTGATCCCGTGCATGACGAAGGCGCCAATCATGATCGCGGTGACCGCATCGCCCGGGATGCCGAGCGAGAGCAGGGTCGTCATGGCGCCGCCGCAGCAGGCGTTGTTCGCCGATTCGGCGGCGGCGATGCCCTCGGGCGCGCCTTTGCCGAGCAACTGCGGGTTGCGCGAGATGCGCTTTTGCTGCGCGTAGGCGACGATCGAGGCGATCGTTCCACCGGCGCCCGGGATCGCGCCGACGATGACGCCGATCACACTCGAGCGCGCGATGACGCCCCACAGCGACTTGATTTCCTTGAAGCTCGACGCGCTTTTTTCGACCTTGAACAACTCGTGCTTGTGCGTCTTGAGCGTTTTTTCGACGTTGAGGAAAATCTCGGTGACGCCGAAGAGGCCGATCATCGCGGCGATGAAATTCACGCCGGCGAGCAGGTGCACCGAACCGAAAGTCAATCGCGAGACGGCGGTCAGCGGATCGAAGCCGACGCAGGCGATGAGCAGGCCGAGGAAGCCGGCGATCAGGCCTTTGACCATCGAACCCGGCGAGATATAAGCCATGATGCTGATGCCCCAGAAGGCGACGAGGAACATCTCGAGCGAAGTGAATTTGAGCGCAATCTCCGCAATGAACGGCGACATCAGCGCCAGCGTGACGACGCTGAACAGTCCGCCGATCGACGAGGATATCGTGGCGATGCCGATCGCCCGGCCGGCCTCGCCGCGCCGGGCGAGCGCGTAGCCGTCGGCGCACGACGCCGCGTTGGCGGCGGTGCCCGGGATGTTGAGCAGGATCGCCGTTCGCGAGCCGCCGTAGAGCGCGCCGACGTACGAGCAGATCAGGACCAGGATCGCGTCGTTGGCCGGCAGCTTGATCGTGATCGTCGTCAGCAGCGCAATGACGAGCGTCGCCGACAGCCCGGGCAAGACGCCGACGATGATGCCGAGCAGCGCGCCGCCGAGACCGAGCGCGATCGACGTCGGGTTGAGGAACCCGAGGTAGGCGTGGCCGAGGTCGGCGAGGCCGCTGAACATGGGGTCTCAGTCGGCGCCGGGCCGCTCCCAAGCCGACTGAGCGCCCCCTCGGGGGGCAGCGAGCGCAGCGAGCGTGGGGGCCGGCATCTCAGGGCAGGCGCACCAGGAACAGCTCCTGGAACACATAGGTGATGACGACGCCCGAACCGATGCCGACCGCGGCCGCGAAGGCGATGTCGCGCAACACGAGCTTGCCGCCGGTGCGGGCGCGCTGCGGTGCCTGCAGGATGAGGATCGACGCGATCACGTAGATCGAAG
>JBBRXI010000177.1:0-5541 GCA_038248575.1 Burkholderiales bacterium
CGCTACTTTGCCGCCGTCGGGCTCATCGTCGGTGCCGCCGCGGCGCTCGCCTTTATGCTCACTTCCTTGGTCTGGCCGAAGACGCTCGCCGTCCTCTCGGCGATGGCGATCACGCTTTACGTCACCGGCGCGTTTCACGAAGACGGCTGGAGCGACATGGTCGACGGCTTCGGCGGCGGTTGGGAGAAGGCGCAGATCCTGACCATCATGAAGGACTCGCGGATCGGCAGCTTTGGCGCCGTGGCGCTCGTCATCCTGCTGCTCGCCAAGTTTTTCGCGCTGATCGAAATCGACGCCGCGCTGTTGCCCGCGGCACTGATCGCCGGCCACACGCTCTCACGCTTTTGCGCGACGACGCTGTTGCGTGCGCTCGACTATGTGCGCGACGACGGCAAGGCCAAACCACTGGCGACGCGTATCGGCCGCGGCGATCTTTTAATCGCCGCGCTCACCGCACTGCTCCCACTGCTCTTCTTGCCGCTGCTGCAGGCGCTCGTCGGCGTCCTTTGCGCCGCGCTCGCCACCTGGTGGCTGGCGCGCCTGTTCAAGCGGCGCATCGGCGGGTACACCGGCGATTGCCTCGGCGCGACGCAGCAACTCTCCGAAGTGGCTTTCTATTGCGGGCTGCTGTGTCGGTTGTCCTGAGCCACGCCCAGTGGGCGCCTCAATAAAACCATGACTTTGCCCAGCCCAGATCCTGACGCGCTCGCCTACAGCGAGCGCCTCAAGCGCCGAATCGGCGACGAAATCGACGCGGCGGGCGGCTGGATCAGCTTCGCGCGCTTCATGGAGCTTGCGCTTTACGCGCCGGGGATGGGTTACTACTCGGGCGGCGCGCACAAGTTTGGCGCTGCCGGCGACTTTGTCACGGCGCCCGAGATGTCGCCGGCCTTCGGCCGCACTTTGGCCACGCAGGCCGCGCAGATCATGGCGCTCTCGGCGCCGCAGATCGTCGAAGTCGGCGCTGGTTCAGGGCGGCTCGCCGCTGACCTTTTGCTCGAACTCGAATTGCGCGCGGCGCTGCCCGAGCGTTACGCGATCCTCGAGCTCTCCGGCGAACTGCGCGCACGCCAGCGCGCGACGCTCGCCGCCAGCGCGCCGCATCTCCTGGCGCGCGTCGCCTGGCTCGAGCGGCTGCCGGCGGCCTTCGACGGGCTCGTACTCGGCAACGAAGTGCTCGACGCAATGCCCGTCCACCTCGCCGTCTGGGGCGACGAGCGCGTCGATGGCGAGCTTGCCGTCGAAGAACGTGGCGTCGGCTGGCAGGCTGGGGATTTCGTCTGGAGCGAGCGGCCGGCGCAGGGCCGCGTGCGCGAATGCGCGCAAGCGCTCGCCGCCGAGTACGGCCTGTGCGGCGGCTACCTGAGTGAAATCAATGTCGCGGCTGCCGACTGGATCAGCACGTGGGGCGCCATTCTTGGCCGTGGCGCGCTGCTGCTCATCGACTACGGTTTTCCGCGCCACGAGTACTACCACCCGCAGCGCAGCGCCGGGACGCTGATGTGCCACTACCGCCACCACGCCCACGGCGAACCGTTCTTCCTGCCCGGTTTGCAGGACATCACGGCGCACGTCGATTTCACGGCGATCGCCGATGCCGGCTTCGCTGCGGGTCTGGAATTTCTCGGTTACACGACGCAGGCGAACTTCCTCCTGGGCTGCGGCCTGACCGAAGTCCTGGCGCGCGTTCCGGCTGACGCTTCACTGGCCTGGCTGCGCCAGTCGCAGGCCGCGCAGAAACTCGTTTCACCCGCCGAAATGGGCGAATTGTTCAAGGTCATCGCCCTCGGCAAGGGCGTCAGCGATACCTTGGTCGGCTTTGCCGAAGCGAACCGCAACGCGACACTCTAGACGCACCGCGCGGCAAACGCGCCTGCCCGGCGTGCCAGCCAAGCTGGCCGCCCGCTTGCTTTAGCGCTGGCAGGTCGACAGGCGCGCCATGAAGGATTCCAGAATTTGGGCAGCTCCGCACGCCAGGGGGTTGCGCTCGCCAGGCGCCGCTACGGCGACTTGCTGCCGCGCCACGTCGCGCGGCGCATCGGCCCACGCGGCGTACAGCACTTCGTCGCTATAGGCGTCGTTGTTCTGATTGCACGCCTCATCGAGGATTTTTCCGTTAATCGTATCTATCGCGATCGCCATTTTGCCCTCCCTGCGGTATGAATTGGCCGATAAGGGTTTAACGGGCGAAGCAGCAAACGGTTGAAAGCGTCAGCAACTATTTGCGACGCTGGCGCGCTTACTCCGGGACGGCCATTCCGCGCCCGACGGCCGCGCGCGCGCCGACTGCGGCGAACCAGCGCGCGACGTTGGGGTAGTCAGAAAGATCGACCTTTTGCCACTCGTGACGCGCGACCCAGGGGTAGGTCGCCATGTCGGCGATCGAGTATTCGGTGGCCAGATACTCGGCTGCCGCAAGGCGCTGGTCGAGCACGCCGTATAGGCGCGCCGTTTCGGCGCTGTAGCGTTTGATCGCGTAGGGCACGGGCTCGGGTGCAAAACGCAGGAAGTGGTGTGTCTGGCCGAACATCGGGCCGACGCCGCCCATCTGGAACATCAGCCACTGCATCGCTTCGTATTTGCCGCGCTCGCTGACCGGCAGGAATTTTCCCGTCCTGGCGGCGAGGTAGAGCAGGATTGCGCCCGATTCGAACAGGGTGATCGGCGCGCCGTCGGGTCCGTCGGGATCGACGATCGCCGGGATTTTCGAGTTCGGATTGACGGCGACGAAATCCGCATGCATCTGCTCGCCCTTGGTGATATCGACCGTTTGCACGCGGTAGGGCAGGCGGCACTCTTCGAGCATGATCGAGACCTTGCGGCCGTTCGGCGTACTCCAGGTATACAGGGTGAGCATCATTCCTCCGCTGGTTGTGGACTGGCTTATTCGCTGTGCGCCAAGGCCCGTTTGACGGCCGCCACCCGGGCCTCGTTGAGGCACTGCCCGATTGTTCCCGGCGCGCAACGGCGCGCAATCGCCGCCGCGTCAACCGAACGCACGGCCACCAGTGCGCGCGGAAAGAGGTCAGCGTCAGGAATCGGCTTGTCCTCCCAACCCAGGCGACCATGGAAATCGCAGGCGCAGGCTTCGAGCAACTGGGTGAAGCGCTGCGGGCGGCGTAGTGCGTCGGCGTGCTCGAGCAGACGCACGATCGTCGTCGCGCGCAACTCGGGCCCGCGGCGGATGTCGCCGTGATAGCGCGCGACGAGCACCGCGAGATCGCGGCATTCGGCCGGCGTGCGCAGGCGCGCGCACACCGCGTCGACAAGGCGGACGCTGTGCGCCTCGTGCCCGGGATGGCGCGGCAGGACGTCGGCCGGCGTCAGCCCCTTGCCGAAGTCGTGGCCAAGCACAGCAAAGCGTACGGGCAGCGCGTAAGCCTGTTTTGCAGCGTAGTCGAGTGCCATCATCACATGCACGCCGGTGTCGATTTCAGGATGAAATTCGGCGCGCTGCGGTACGCCAAAGAGGCGATCGAGCTCGGGCAGGAGACGGGCGAGCGCGCCACATTCGCGCAGCACGGCGAACATCCGCGACGGCTTGTTCTCCATCAGGCCGCGGGCAATTTCCTGCCAGACGCGCTCGGCGACCAGGTGGTCTGCCTCGCCATTGCCGACCATCTCGCGCATCAGCGTGACGGTTCCTGGGGCGACGGAGAAACCCGTGAAGCGCGCCGCGAAACGTGCGATGCGCAAAAGGCGCACGGGGTCTTCGACGAAAGCCGGACCGACGTGGCGCAAAACACGCGCCTCAAGGTCAGCAACGCCGTCAAAGGGATCGGTCAGCGAACCGTCGTCGGCGCGCGCGATGGCGTTGATCGTCAGGTCGCGACGCGCGAGGTCCTCTTCGAGCGTGACCTCGGGCGCCGCGTCAAAGGAAAAGCCGGCGTAGCCGCGGCCGGACTTGCGTTCGGTGCGCGCCAGGGCGTATTCCTCGTGCGTTTCGGGATGCAGGAAGACGGGGAAATCGCGGCCGACCTGCTTGAATCCGCGTTCTATCATTTGCGCCGGCGAAGCGCCGACGACGACGTAATCCCTGTCCTGCACCGGCAGGCCGAGCAACTCGTCACGGACCGCGCCGCCGACCGAGTAGATGCGCATGGCCGGCGCGCGAACCTAGCGCACTTCCTCGAGCGCGCCGGTACGCCACTCCTGCATGGCCGGCAAGGCGCTCATTGTTTCGAGCCAGGCGCGCGATTCGTCCGGCAGTTCGATGGCGTAGGTGATGAAGCGCCAGACGACCGGCGCGAACATCGCGTCGGCGATCGAAAACTGGCCGAAGAGGAAAGGCCCGCCGGCGTTGAAGCGCGCACGGCAGCTTTGCCAGATGGCGACGATGCGCGCGATGTCGGCGCGCACGTCGGCACGGCGTTCGACGTAGGGTTTGGAAGCGTCGATTTCCATCGGCAGGCTGTGGCGCAGGGCGCCAAAGCCCGAATGCATCTCGGCGCTGATCGAACGCGCTTCAGCGCTCATCTGGCGATCGGCTGGCCACAGCGAGGGTGCCGTTTCGGCGAGGTATTCGCAAATCGCCAGCGAATCCCAGACGACGGTTTCGCCGTCGATCAGGCAGGGCACTTTGCCCGACGGCGAGTACTTGAAGATTTCGGCTTTGGTGCCGACTTCGCGCAGGCGAATGGAAACTTCCTCGAACGGCAGACCGGACTGCTTGATCGCCAGCCAGGGGCGCAGGCTCCACGATGAATAATTACGATCGCCAATGACAAGTTTGAACATGAACAGACCTTCCTCTAAAGCCTTGCTACTTAACGTCCTGCACGTTGACGGTAGCTGTCAAAGCGCAGTCGGGGGGAAACGGTGGACAGGTAGGTCGGGACGACCGCTGCCAGCGAGTGGGGATGCCAGTCGGGGTAGGCGAGCGTGCCGTCGCAGACATTGTCAACCTGCATCGAGCGCAGGTTATCGGGCGACATGAGTGGGCCCGGCAAGAGGCTCAGCAGTTGTGCCTGCAGGTGCGCCAGCCCGGCCGAGAGCGCTATCACGCGGCGACGCCGGCCGATGATCTGGCCGGTGAACTCGACGATTTCGCGCAGGGTATGAATCTGCGGGCCACCCAGCTCGTAGGTCTGGCCAAAAGTACGCATATCCCCGAGCGAGCCGACGATGGCGTCGGCAACGTCGCCGACATAGACCGGCTGGAAGCGGGCGTGCGCGCCGGCAAGGGGAATTACCGGCAGTGCGCGCAACAGGCCAGCGAAGGTATTGAGGAATGAATCGCCGGGTCCGAAGATCACCGACGGACGGAATATGGTAATGCCGCAGTCGTTCATCGCCGCACGCACGATCGCCTCGCCTTCGGCTTTCGAGCGCAGGTACGCCGACGGCGCGTCCGGCGCGGCCTTGAGCGCGCTCACGTGCACTAGGCGGCGCACGCCCGTCTCGCGCATCGCGGCAAGGATCTTTTTCGGCAGTTCGACGTGGGCGGCGGCAAAACGTTTGCCGTACGGCGCGCTGCCGTCGCCATCGTGCAGGATGCCGACGAGGTTCACCACGACGTCGACGCCGGCGAGCAGCGCGCGC
>JBBRXI010000178.1:0-5540 GCA_038248575.1 Burkholderiales bacterium
GGCGCGCAGGCGCTGATCGGCTGCGCCGTCGCCGAAAGCATTACCGCCGCGATCGTCGTCGCCGTCATCAAGGACTGGGCGGTCATGTTGCTTATCGTCGCCAGCACGGTGCTGGCCGGCGCACTCGTCGGCTGGACGCTCGTCAGGTGGCGCACGCTACCGGGAACGACGGCGGCCTGGGGCTCGATACCCGGCGGTGCAGCGGCGATGGTGGCCATGGCCGAAGCCGGCGGTGCCGACGCGCGGCTGGTCGCGCTGATGCAGTATCTGCGCGTGTTGATCGTCGTATTGACGGCGTCGATGGTCGCCCATCTGTTGGTCATCGTCGTGCCACCGGCGAGCGTCGTCGCTGCCCCGTCGCTGCTCGATTTCGGTCCCTGGCGACCGGTCGTCATCACCCTTGCGCTGGCCGCTGGTGGCGCGTTTATCGGACAGTTGCTGCGTATTCCGGCCGGCGCCATCCTGGTCCCGATCGTACTGGGTGGTGCGCTGCGCGCGAGCGAAATGCTCACTTTCTACCAGCCGTTCTGGATGCAGGCCGGGGCCTCGGCGCTGCTCGGCTGGTACGTTGGGCTGGGGTTTGATCGCGGCATCCTGCGCTCGGCGCTTCACGTGCTTCCGCGCATCCTGCTATCGATCGGTTTTCTGATCGGGCTGTGCAGCATTTCAGCTGCGCTGCTCGTCGTCGTGATGCACACCGATCCGCTCACCGCCTATTTGGCGACCAGCCCCGGCGGGCTCGATTCGATGGTGCTGATCGCCATGGGCGGCGGGGCCGACGTCCCCTTTGTCGTCGCCGTGCAGACGCTGCGGCTTTTTGTCGTCATCCTCGTCGGGCCCAGTGTCGCGCGCCTGATCTGCCGCCATGCATCCGCCTCGACACAGCGCTGACCACGCCGCCGACCAGAACTCGGCAGCTTGATCAGGGGTGAATCGAAAAACGATTTTCGACAAACGGCAACACGCAAACGGATCGACCAGCGCGTCTTCGCTTCCTGCGCCGAGCCGTGTGACGCATTTAACGCTCGAGCGCGCTGCGTGCGCAAAAGCCGTAGCGCGCACCGTGCTCCCGCAGATCAGCGGCGGCTGGCCCTTTCGTAGAGCGGCATCACCTTCTGTACATCGGTTTGCAGTTCGCGCAATCGGCTCTCGTGGCTCGGGTGCGTCGACAGCCATTCCGGCGTCCCGCCACCGCCGTCCTGCGCCATTTTCTGCCACAACGCGATCGCTGCGCGCGGATCGTATCCGGCGCGCGCGGCGAGTTCAATGCCGATCAGGTCGGCCTCGCGTTCGTTCTCGCGGCTGTTGGGCAAGACGAACATCGCCTGCGAAAACGGTCCGGTCAGTTTCGGGTCGATATGGATGCCGGTGAATATCTCGAGCGCCAGCGAGCCCAGCCCGGTTCCGACCTGCGTCGCCATCTGCCGCCCCATCCGCTCGCGCGCATGCTCACGCAGCGCGTGGGCGATCTCGTGGCCCATTACTGCCGCCAGTTCGTCGTCGGTGAGACGAAGTTTCTCGATGATTCCGGTGTAGATCGCGATTTTGCCGCCGGGCATGCACCAGGCGTTGACGTCCTTGGACGTCAGCACGTTGACTTCCCACTTCCATTTCAGCGCGTCGTCGCGAAAGACGCCGACCTGCGGGACGAGCCGCGAGGCGATCGCGCGAACGCGCTGCAGCTGCTGCGGATTCTTGTTGAGCAGCCCCTTCTGCCGGGCGCTCTCGATCAGCTGCGCGTATTCCTGGCTCGCCTGCTGCTCGATTTCCTTGCTGCTGACGAAGGAAGTCATCGTCTGCTTGCGGTCGACGCCGATTTCCCCGCCGCGCGTCGTCTCCACCGTCTGGCACGCCGCGAGCGCAGAAATTGCCGCAGCGAGACAAAGACACTGCAGCCTGCGATCCTTGCTAAGTCGTTTCATGGTTCGAGCCTCTCAGTTGAAGACAGGACTACACGGGCAATCAGAGTGCCGACAAAAGTATAGCGGGCCTCGAGCGGGCGGCGTTCGAAAGAGGCGGACACGAGCTTTAGCGCTCGAGGCGGACAAGCCGACCGTCTGCGCTATCGGTAAGCAGGTAGAGCCAGCCGTCGGGTCCCTGGCGCACGTCGCGGATGCGTTCGCCGAAGGCTTCGAGCAAGCGCTCCTGCCTGAGCACGCGCCGCCCGTCGAGCTGCAGGCGCAGCAACAGGCCCGCGCGCAGCGTGCCGATGAACAGGTTGCCCTTCCATCCGGGGTAGCGATCGCTGCTCAGAAAGGCCATGCCGCTCGGCGCGACCGAGGGTTCCCAGTGGGCGAGCGGCTGCTCCATTCCGGCCTTGGCGCTGCCCTCGCCGATTGGCTGACCGCTGCCGTACTCGGCGCCGTAGGTGATCACCGGCCAGCCGTAATTGCGCCCGGCCTCGCTCACGTTGACTTCGTCACCGCCCTGCGGTCCGTGCTCGTGCGTCCACAGCTCGCCGCGTTGCGGGTGCAGGGCGGCACCCTGGATATTCCGGTGGCCGTAGCTCCAGATCTCGGGCAAGGCCCCGGCGTGGGCGACGAAGGGATTGTCGGCCGGCACACGCCCGTCGGACTCGACGCGCACGATCTTGCCGTGGTGGTTGCCGAGCAACTGCGCGTCGTCGCGTCGCGTAAAGCGGTCGCCGAGGGTAATGAACAGTCGGCCGTCGCGCGCGAAGACGAGGCGCGAGCCAAAATGCGCGCTGCTCGCCCACTTCGGCGACTGGCGAAAGATGACCTCGACGCCGCTCAATTCGGCACGCAGACCGCTGCTCTCCAACCTGCCACGCGCCACCGCCGTGCTGTTGGTGCGGACCGCTCCCGGCTCCGCATAGCTCCAGTAGACCCAGCGGTTTTCGGAAAACTTCGGGTCGATCGCCACGTCGAGCAGGCCGCCCTGCCCGCGCGCATCGACCGCCGGCAAGCCAGTGATCGGCGGACCGATCTCACCGCGCACATTAACGATGCGCAGCCGACCTTCGCGCTCGCTCACCAGCATCCGCCCTTCGCTGGCGAAGTCGGGCAGGAAGGCGAGCCCCCACGGATGCGCAAGGCCGCGCACCAGCGTTACCGGCTTGAGCGACTGTGCGTGAACGCCAGCACAGGCGAGCGCGACGAGGACGCCGCTGGCGACACGGATAACGGAACGACAAGCGAGCGACATGGCGAGTCCTATGACGGTGGTCGTGCGGCGCTGTCCGGTCTTTCAAGGCGTCTTCGCAGCCCGCGCGCGTACGATCGATCGGGTTGGCCGCGATTAGTTCAACCAGCCGTCCACAACGCGACCACGCGCTCGCGGCCGCGCCCAGTAAAGCATTGCGTTCCGGGCACGCGTTGCCATTAGCATCCGGCCGGGTAAGAAATTATCGCCGCCAGGGCTTTGGCAATTCGCGGCTCATGAAATCTGGCGCGCCACAGCGAAAAAATCTTGTCCCGGATGGAGATCCGTCCACTCGATAGATCAACGCGGCGAACTCGGCCGGTACGCTCGAGTCCGTCATGGAGAGGCTGTTCGGGAGACCGTCCTGGTGCATGATAGCGGGTCGCCGTTGCCGGTTTTGCGTCGGGAATCGACGCCGGAAAAGCGCAGCAGCCTACACGTCGCATCCGGAAAGGCGGCTTCTCATGATGACATTCTCGCTTCGCCTGCTCGCGCTGGCGCTTGCCTCGACGCTTGCCGCGGCGCACGCCGAAACGATTTCCGGCGAGGTTGTGGCGATCGCCGAAGGCGACCTGCTGACGCTCGTCGACGGCGCGCGGCGCACGCATGAAATTCGGCTGGCGGCGATCGACAGCCCGGGGAAGACGCAGGACTTCGGGTCGCAGGCGAGACTCAGCCTCTCGGCGCTGGCGCTCAATCAGCAAGCAAGCGCCGACTGCCGGCGCATCGATCGCCAGCGGCGCGCGGTCTGCGTCGTTGTCGTCAGCGGCCGCGACTTAGGTCTCGAGCAGATCCGTTCCGGAATGGCCTGGTGGTACCGCGACGGCACGGCGGCGCAGACAGCAAGCGAGCGCGCCGCTTACGAAGGCGCCGAATTTTTCGCCCGGATCCACCGCGCCGGGCTGTGGAACAGCAAAAATCCGACGCCGCCGTGGAGCTGGCCGGACGGCAGCCAACGGCCGTACTGTCGCCGCTCGCTGGGCTGGCGCTGGCGTCAGCGCCCCGGCCGCCCGGCCCGGACTATCCGGCATAGGCGCGCCGCCGCCGCTTCGATGAGTTCGCTGCCGGCGTTCATGGACTCGTCAAGCGTCATCGGCTTGTCGCAGATGCTCATCACCGCGTCGATGCCTTGCGCGAGGACTTCGTCGGCGCCTTCGCCGAGGCCGCCGGAGAGGCAGAATACGGGAACGCCGTAGCGCTTGGCGGCGCGCGCGACGCCGACCGGCGCCTTGCCGAAAGCGGTCTGGAAATCGGTGCGACCCTCGCCAGTGATGACGAAGGCGGCGCCCTTGACGATCGCCGCAAAGCCGACCGCGCCGAGGACGATTTCGACGCCGGGCTTAAGCTTGGCCGGGGTGAAGAACATCAGCCCGGCGCCGAGGCCGCCGGCGGCTCCGGCACCCGGTAATTCCGCCGCGTCGCGGCCGGTTGCCACCTGCGCGATAACGGCGAAATGGCGCAGCGCGGCGTCGAGTTCGGCGACGATTTCGCGACTCGCACCTTTTTGCGGGCCGAACACGACCGAGGCGCCGCTTGGGCCGCAGAGCGGATTATCGACGTCGCAGGCGACGGTAATCTGCGTCTGCTGCAGGCGCGGGTCGAGCCCGGCAAGATCGATGTGCGCCAGCTTGGCGAGCGCCGCGCCGCCCTCGGCCAAATCTTTGCCGCGCGCGTTGGTAAAGCGCACGCCGAGCGCGCGTGCCATTCCAGCGCCGCCGTCGTTGGTCGCGCTGCCGCCGACGCCAATGATCATATCCCGCAATCCGGCGTCGAGCGCGGCGACCATCAGTTGCCCGGTGCCGTGGCTCGTCGCCTTGCGCGGATTGCGTCGGGCGGGCGGTACGAGCGTCAGACCCGAGGCTGCGGCCATTTCGATTACCGCCGTCTTGCCGTCGCCGAGAATCCCCCACTGCGCGGTGATGCGCTCGCCGAGCGGGCCGACCACGTCGCTCGTGCGGAAGCTTCCGCCGGTCGCGACGACGAGCGCTTCGACCGTCCCTTCGCCGCCGTCGGCGATCGGGATCTTGCGCACGTCGGCGCTGGCAAATACTTTGCGGATGCCGCGCTCCATGGCCTGCGCGACAGCGAGTGCCGAGACGCTTCCTTTGTATGAATCCGGTGCAACGACGATGCGCAAGGCGATTCCTCGGACAGCGCGCCGGCAGGCATCCGGCCGGCCGGGCAGCCTGCCGAAGCGGACGCGGGCGACGGCTTACTTTTTCCGCTTGAGGACCTTTTCGGCGCGCGCGGCGATGTGCGCGGCCGACAGGCCGTACTTGGCGAGCAGTTTCTCGTAGTCGCCCGACTCGGCGAAGGTGTCCTCGATGCCGACAAACTCCATCGGCACCGGACAGCTCTGCGCCAGCACCTCGGCGACC
>JBBRXI010000179.1:0-5523 GCA_038248575.1 Burkholderiales bacterium
AGGCCTTCCGTGCGCTCGGCAAGCCGAACCTCTTTTTTGGCGTGACCTCGGGCAATATGGACTCGATGGTCAATCGCTATACCTCGGACCGCAAGATCCGCTCGGACGACGCCTATACGCCGAACGGTGAGCCGAACAAGCGGCCCGACCGCGCCGTCACCGTCTATGCCCAGCGCTGCCGGGAGGCTTTCCCCGACGCTGCGGTGGTCATCGGTTCGATCGAAGCGAGCCTGCGCCGGATCGCCCATTACGATTACTGGTCGGACAAGGTCCGGCGTTCGGTGCTGCCCGATTCGAAAGCCGATCTGCTCATTTTTGGCAGCGCCGAACGCGCCATCGTCGCGCTCGCGCATCGCCTGGCCGCCGGCGAAAATATCGCGCAAATTCGCGACCTGCGCGGCACCGCGTTCATGGTGCCGCGCGGCTGGCGACCGGGCAGCGACTGGGCGGAAATCGATGCGACCGACGTCGACACGCCGGGGCCGCTGGTGCGGCACGCCGACCCTTACGCGCTCGAGCCGGAAAAAGGCCAGGGCGACTGCGGTGCTGCGCCGGCCAGCGCGTCAGCCGGCAAGCCCATCGCACTCCACCTGCCGGCGCAGTCGCACACGCGGATGCCGCGGCTCGACCGCGCGCGCACCGTGGTCCGCCTGCCGGCGTACGAACAGGTCGTCGCTGACCCGGTGCTCTACGCGCACGCCTCGCGCAGCTTTCACATCGAATCGAACCCGGGCAACGCGCGCGCGCTGGTCCAGGCGCACGGCGAGCGTGACGTCTGGCTCAACCCGCCGCCAATTCCGTTGACTACACCGGAGATGGACGGCGTCTTTGCCGCGCCTTTCCAGAGAAAGCCGCACCCGGCCTACGGCGAAGCGAAGATTCCGGCTTTCGACATGATCCGTTTTTCGGTCAACATCATGCGCGGCTGCTTCGGCGGCTGCACCTTCTGTTCGATCACCGAACACGAGGGACGCATCATCCAGAGTCGCTCGGAGGAGTCGATCCTGCATGAGATCGAAGAGATCCGCGACAAGACGCCGGGCTTTACCGGTGTTATCTCCGACCTCGGC
This sequence comes from Burkholderiales bacterium, assembly GCA_038248575.1. Taxonomy (GTDB): domain Bacteria; phylum Pseudomonadota; class Gammaproteobacteria; order Burkholderiales; family Rhodocyclaceae; genus Propionivibrio. The sequence continues at coordinate 1,071 of JBBRXI010000179.1, forward strand.
GGGCCGACCGCCAATATGTACCGGCTGGCCTGCAAAGACCCGAAAATAGAGTCCTCGTGCCGGCGCCTGTCGTGCGTCTACCCGGGAATTTGCGAGAACCTCAACACCGACCACGCGCCGCTCATCGGCCTCTATCGCCAGGCGCGCGCGCTCAAGGGGGTCAAGAAGGTGCTGGTCAGCTCGGGGCTGCGCTACGACCTCGCGGTGCAGTCCCCGGACTACGTCAAGGAACTCGTCACGCATCACGTCGGCGGTTATCTCAAGATCGCGCCCGAGCACATTGAACCCGGCCCGCTGGCGCACATGATGAAGCCGGCGATCGGCAGTTACGACGCGTTCAAGGCGATGTTCGACAAGTATTCGAAGGAGGCCGGCAAGGAGCAGTATCTGATTCCCTACTTTATCGCCGCGCACCCGGGGACCAACGACAGCGACATGCTCGCGCTGGCGCTCTGGCTCAAGCAAAACAACTTCCGTCTCGACCAGGTGCAGACCTTTTTGCCGACGCCGATGGCCATTGCCACGGCGATGTATCACACGCAGAAAAATCCGCTCAGAAAGGTCACGCGCAGCGCGACGACTTCGGAGACCGTCGCCACCGTCCGCGGTGGTCGGCAACGCAAGCTGCACAAGGCATTTCTGCGCTATCACGACCCCGAGAACTGGCCGCTGCTGCGCGAGGCGCTGCGCGCGATGGGTCGCGCCGACCTGATCGGCAACGGCAAGAAGCATTTGATCCCGAGCTTCCAGCCGGCCGGCACCGGCCTGCGTCATCGGCCGCCAGCGCGAAAAGCGGACGACTACGTTCATGCCATGCGCACGGCCAAAACAACACCGACGGAAAGAGGTACGAAGTAATACGCAAACCGTCCTATCCTGTTGAAACTTGGGTCTTGCTCGCCTGGTAGAGCGCATAGGCCCTCGTCGGCTCACCTCAACGCCCGCGGCTGTGCTAGAATCGCCACCTTTTTCAAAGAGTTACCCCTACATGTCCCGTCCAGTTCGCAACATCGCCATCATTGCTCACGTCGACCACGGCAAGACCACGCTGGTCGATAAGCTGCTGCAGCAGGCCGGAAGCTTTTCGGCGCACCAGCACATCGTCGAACGCGTCATGGACTCGAACGATCTGGAAAAAGAGCGGGGCATCACGATTCTGGCGAAGAACCTGGCGGTCGACTATCAGGGCGTTCATATCAACATCGTCGATACGCCGGGACACGCTGACTTCGGCGGTGAAGTTGAACGCGTGCTGGGCATGGTCGACGGCGTTCTGCTCCTCGTCGACGCCGTCGAAGGGCCGATGCCGCAAACGCGTTTCGTGACCAAGAAGGCGCTGGCGCTGGGTCTGAAACCGATCGTCGTGGTCAACAAGATTGACCGTGACGGCGCGCGTCCGGACTGGGTTGTCGACCATACCTTCGATCTTTTCGACAAGCTCGGTGCGTCCGACGAGCAACTCGATTTTCCGGTGATCTACGCCTCGGCGCTCAACGGCTACGCGACGCTCGACCTGGCAAAACCGTCGTCCGACATGCGACCGATGTTCGATGCCATCCTCGAACACGTTCCGGCGCCGCAAGCCGACGAAATCGAAGGCCCGCTGCAGTTGCAGATCGCCGCACTCGATTACTCGTCGTACGTCGGCCGTATCGGCATTGGCCGCATCCAGCGCGGCAAGCTCAAAGCCGCGCAGCAAATTACCGTGATGTACGGTGAGCCCGACGCCGACGGCAAGTTCGAGCACGGCGCGCCGAAGAACGCCAAGGTCAACCAGGTGTTCGGTTTCCGCGGCATCGAGCGCGTTTCGCTCGACGAGGCGGTCGCCGGCGACATCGTCCTCGTCACCGGAATCGACGAACTGTCGATCGGCTGCACGATCGCCGACACCGAGCAGCCCGAAGCGCTGCCGATGCTCAAGATCGACGAGCCGACGCTGAACATGACCTTCATGGTCAACAACTCGCCGTACGCCGGAACCGAAGGCAAGTTCGTCACCAGCCGGCAGATCCGCGAGCGCCTGAACAAGGAGCTCTTGACCAATATGGCGCTGCGCGTCGAGGAAACGAGCGAGACCGATTCCTTCCTCGTCTCCGGGCGTGGCGAACTGCACCTGACGATTCTGCTCGAGACGATGCGCCGCGAAGGTTTCGAACTCGCCGTCGGTCGTCCGCGCGTGATTTACAAGACGATCAACGGCGTCGAGTGTGAGCCTTACGAGATGCTTACGCTGGACATCGAGGAAGCGCATCAGGGCGGCATCATGGAAGCGCTCGGCTACCGCAAGGGCGACCTGCAGGACATGGTTTCCGACGGTCGCGGACGCGTGCGCCTCGAATACCGCATTCCGGCGCGCGGCCTGATCGGCTTTCAGGGCGAGTGCATGAACCTCACCCGCGGCACCGGACTGATGAGCCATGTCTTCGACGAATACGCGCCGGTCAAAGGCGACATGCCGGGCCGGCGCAACGGCGTACTGATTTCGGCCGAGCACGGCGAAGCCGTCGCCTACGCGCTGTGGAAGCTGCAGGAGCGCGGCCGCATGTTTACGGTTCCCGGCGACCGTCTCTACGAAGGCATGATCATCGGCATCCACGCGCGCGAAAACGACCTCGTCGTCAACCCGATCAAGGGCAAGCAACTGACCAACGTGCGCTCTTCGGGAACCGACGAAGCCGTGCGTCTGGTTCCGGCGATCGAGGTGACACTCGAAAGTGCCGTCGAATTCATCGACGACGACGAACTCGTCGAGATCACCCCGAAGACGATTCGCCTGCGCAAGCGCCACCTGATCGAACACGAACGGCGTCGCGCCAGCCGTCTCGAAGGCTAAAGCGCTCGCTCGCCCGAGAACCGTCCCAGACAAGCGCAGTCCAATGGCTTTAACAATGGCTTTAAACTTGGCGCTCGGCGCGCCCGGAGAAATCAGCGTATGAAACGCATTGCTCTCTTCCTCGTCACCAACTTCGCGGTGATGCTCGTGCTCTCGGTCGTCGCCTCGCTGCTCGGCGTCGACCGTTATCTTGCGGCGGAGGGACTCGACCTCACCTCGCTGCTCGCGTTCTCGGCACTGATCGGCTTTGGCGGCGCGATCATCTCGCTGCTCATATCCAAGACGATGGCCAAGATGTCGACGGGCGCGCAACTGATCGACGGTTCCGAGGGCAGCACCCAATACTGGCTGGTGCAGACGGTGCGCCGTCTCGCGCAAACGGCGGGAATCGGGATGCCCGAAGTGGCGATTTTCGAAGGCGCGCCGAACGCCTTTGCCACCGGCGCTTTTCGCAATTCGGCGCTGATCGCTGTGTCCACCGGTCTGCTCGAGAGCATGAGCCGCGAAGAGGTCGAGGCGGTCGTCGGCCACGAGGTCGCGCACATTGCCAACGGCGACATGGTGACGCTGACGCTGATCCAGGGCGTCGTCAACACCTTCGTCATCTTCCTGTCGCGGGTTGTCGGCTATTTCGTAGACCGCACGATTTTCAAGACCGAGCGCGGCGTCGGCATGGGCTTTTACATTACCAGCTTCGTCTGCCAGATGCTTTTCGGCATTCTCGCGTCGATGATCGTCGCCTGGTTCTCGCGCCGACGCGAATTTAGCGCCGACGCCGGATCGGCCGCCTATCTCGGCTCGCCAGGACCGATGGTCAACGCGCTCAAACGTCTGGGTGGCGTCGTTCCCGGCGCGCTGCCCGAAAACTTCAAGTCCTTCGGCATTACCGGTGCGGGCCGGATGGCGGCGCTATTTGCCACCCACCCGCCAATCGAAGCGCGTATCGCCGCGCTGCAGAACGCGCGGCGCTGAAGGCGGCGTGAGTCGGCGCTGCGCTGCGGCCGGCGAGCGCGGATCCGTACCGCACCCGGCTGTCGGCACGCCACTTGCTCGGCCCCCGTCGACTGTAACGGGAGCATACGATGGGCACTGACAACAAACCCGATCATTCAGCTAACTCCGGAGCGCAAACCGACGCCTCAGGCAAGGCGCCAACCTACCAAGACGTTCTCGACGAGGCGCTCGAAGAAACCTTTCCGGCCAGCGACCCGATCGCTACGGGAGCGGCCATGCGCCCACGGCAAAAAATCACAACGGAAAAAAATGCCGACGACTGGCAGCTCGCGCCTGGATCGAGCGTCGAAACAATCACCCCGCAGCCGGCCCCCGACAACACTGGTGGTGCGCCTTCATCGGCAAGCGCCAGCGACGTAGCGACGGGCGCGAATGCGCGCTCAACGTCTGCTGACCTTCCAGCGAAAGACGCAAACGCGCCGAAAACCAAGTAAGACGCCACCGACTTCTCCAGCGGCTCGAAACTGCCGTGCCGGCGACGGGCAATCTCGATCGGCAATTCGCTGAATTCGCCCTTGCGCGTCTGCTTGCTCTTAACCGTCGCGTGTGTTCCCGGCCGGTCCTTCTACGGGCTCGTTCTTGCCGTGGCCGAGGTCATCGGCAATC
>JBBRXI010000180.1:0-5502 GCA_038248575.1 Burkholderiales bacterium
AAGCTACTGTTTACAAGACCTATTTACGATTCAATGAAAATAAACCAAAAATAATGCCCCTTGATCAAGACCTCTGACACATTTCCGTCAAAGCGATGCTTGTTGCAAGCCAATTATTTTGAAATGAGAACTGCTGCTATGGCGACGCGAGCGGGGACGCGCCGGCCGCGCCGTGTTAAAATGCCGCGTTTTCCAAACGGCTCGCGGCGACGCGCGCCGGCCCGTCGCCACGCAGTAATTGCGCGACGCCGGGCAGTACTCGAAATGGCCAGGTTCATGTACCTCGAAACCGTCGATCAGTTTGCCGACCTGGCAGCCAGGAAAGTCAAGTATCAGCACCATTCGCCGAGCGGCTTCTTCGTCGGCGCCATGATGGCCGGAGCCTACGTTGGCCTGGCCATCATCCTCATCTTCACGCTCGGCAACGACGTCGATCCGGGCATCCGCCGACTGGTGATGGGGGCGAGCTTCGGCATTTCGCTGACGCTCGTCATGTTCGCCGGCTCCGAACTGTTTACCGGCTACACGATGTATATGTCCATCGGCTGGCTGCGCGGCCGCACGACGCTCGCCGACTCGCTCAAGCTGTGCGCGCTGACCTGGGTCGGCAACCTCGCCGGCGCCCTCCTGGTGACGACGATCTTCGTCGTTTCCGGCGGCGGCAACCTGGTTGATGGATCGGTTCTCTACGAGATCGTCGGCCACAAGATGCACCAGCCGGCCATCGCCATATTTGCCAAGGGTGTTCTCTGCAACTGGCTGGTCTGCCTCGCCTTATGGACGAGCGCGCGAACGAAGAGCGACGCGGCCAAATGCATCCTGATTTTCTGGTGCCTGTTCGCCTTCATCGCCAGCGGCTACGAGCACAGCGTTGCCAACATGACCGGGCTATCGATCGGCGTGCTCGGCGGCGGCGACCCGACGGTGAACCTCGCCGGCTGGGGGCATAACCTCTGGTGGTCTACGCTCGGCAACGCAACGAGCGGCGTTTTACTGATGGGCGTCGCCTACTGGTACGCCTCGCTACCGGTCGCCGGTGCGCCAGGCGACGAAATTAACGCCGCGCCCTCCACCGGGCTGGCGATCAGCGCGGGCAGCGGCCGTGGCAACGATGAACGGCGGCCGCCCGGCTAAGATTTTTCGACTATTCAAACAACCAAGGAAGCAAGACCAATGGCAAAGCTCAGCAAGGTGGCACGCATGAAACCGGTGCCCGACATGGACGGCGCAGCGCCGGCCAACGATAGTGCGGCGACGGGACAAGCCGTCCGGGCGAGCGCCTGGGAAGGATTCGAGGCGGGCATGTGGGTGAAGGAAATCAACGTTCGCGATTTCATCCATCGCAACTTTACGCTGTACGCCGGCGACAGTTCCTTCCTCGCGCCGGCGACCGAACGGACGCTGGCCCTGTGGAATCAGGTTCTCGACCTCTATCGCCAGGAACTCGACCGGGGCGGCGTTCTCGACGCCGATACGCACGTCGTCGGCAATATCGCGACGCACCCGGCGGGCTACATCGACCGCTCGCTCGAGAAAATCGTCGGCCTGCAGACCGAGAAACCCTTGAAACGCGCGCTGATGCCGTTCGGCGGCATCCGCATGGCGGCGCACGCGCTCGAATCCTATGGCTACAAGATCGACCCCGAAATTGATCGCGTCTTCAGCGAGTACCGGCGCACGCACAACCAGGGCGTTTTCGACGCCTACACCGAGGACATGCTGCGCGCCCGCAGCTCGGCGATCATTACCGGCCTGCCGGACGCCTACGGCCGCGGCCGCATCATCGGCGATTATCGCCGCGTCGCCCTCTACGGCCTCGACCGTCTGATCGCCGACAAGAAGGCGCAGAAACACGAGTTGCGCCTCGACGTCATCAAGGAAGAAACGATCCGTCTGCGCGAAGAGCTGTCACGGCAGATCGCCGCGCTGGGCGAACTGGGCGAGATGGCGCAAAGCTACGGCTACGACATTTCGCAGCCGGCGGTGAGCGCGCGCGAAGCGATTCAGTGGACGTATTTCGGCTACCTGGCGGCGATCAAGGAGCAGAACGGCGCGGCGATGTCGATCGGTCGTATCGGCACCTTCCTCGACATCTACATCGAGCGCGACATCCAGGAAGGCCTGCTGAGCGAATCCGAGGCGCAGGAACTGATCGACGACCTGGTGATCAAGTTGCGCATGGTGCGCTTCCTGCGTCCGCCCGAATACAACGAACTTTTTTCGGGCGACCCGACCTGGGTCACCGAGGCAATCGGTGGCGTCGGCGTCGACGGTCGTCCGCTCGTCACCAAGACCAGCTTCCGTGTCCTGCACACACTGACGACGCTCGGTTCGGCGCCCGAGCCAAACTTGACCGTACTCTGGTCGCACCTCTTGCCGCAAGGCTTCAAGGATTATTGCGCAGCGCAATCGATCGCCACGAGCGCGATCCAGTACGAGAACGACGATCTGATGCGTCCGTACTGGGGCGACGACTACTCGATCGCCTGCTGCGTCTCGGCGATGCGCACCGGCAAGCAGATGCAATTCTTTGGCGCGCGCGTGAACATGGCCAAAGCCCTGCTCTACGCGATCAACGGCGGCCGTGACGAGAAAAGTGGCAAGCAGATCGCCACGCCGTTCGCGCCGATCACCTCGAACGTTCTCGATTACGACGAAGTCATGGCGCGTTTCGAAATCATGCTCGACTGGCTGGCCGGCACCTACGTCAACGCGCTCAACGTCATTCACTACATGCACGATCGCTACGCCTACGAGCGCGTCGAAATGGCGCTGCACGACATGCACGTCCTGCGCACCATGGCCTGCGGCATCGCTGGCCTCTCGGTCGTCGCCGATTCGCTGTCGGCGATCAAGTTCGCCAAGGTCCATGTCATCCGTGACGAGAGCGGACTTGCCGTCGATTACCGTACTGACGGCGAGTTTCCGGCTTTCGGCAACGACGACGACCGCGTCGACGATATCGCCACCGAGCTGGTCAAGAACTTCATGGCCAAGCTGCGCCAGCACCCGACCTATCGCGACGCGATGCACACGCAGTCGGTGCTGACGATCACCTCCAACGTCGTCTACGGCCAGAAGACCGGTAGCACGCCCGACGGTCGCAAGTCCGGCGAGCCCTTCGCACCGGGCGCCAACCCGATGCACGGACGCGACACGAAGGGCGCGCTGGCCTCGATGCGCTCGGTCGCCAAAAATCGCCTACGAGCACGCGCAGGACGGCATCTCCTACACCTTCTCGATCATCCCGAAGGCGCTCGGCAAGAACGCGTCCGAACAGGTTGCCAACATGGTCGGCCTGCTCGACGGCTATTTTGGCGACGGCGGTCAGCACATCAACGTCAACGTATTTACGCGCGAAACGCTGCAGGACGCGATGGACCACCCGGAGCAATACCCGCAACTGACGATCCGCGTCTCGGGCTACGCCGTGAGTTTCATCAAGCTGACGCGCGAGCAGCAGCAGGATGTGATCAAGCGCACCTTCCACGAGAAACTGGCGACCCCGTCCTGCGTCTAAATCGCCGGACGGTCAAGCCTGCGTCACTCCGCTTTTCAAGCCGGAGCGACGCGCTGCAGTTCTTGCCCGGCCGGCAAATCGGAGCGAATCGATGAAAATACAGACGCGTCCGCGCCAGACCGAGTCGGTCGACGGCTATATTCATTCGCTCGAGACGCTCGGCACCGTAGACGGCCCGGGGCTGCGTTACATCGTCTTCACGCAGGGCTGCCCGCTACGCTGCCTGTACTGCCACAACCCCGACACCTTCAAGATGAAAAAGGGGCGTCTCGTCGTTTCGGGCGCACTGCTCGACGACATCGGGCGCAGCGCCGACTTTCTCCGCCGGGGCCGGGGCGGCGTTACGCTGAGCGGCGGCGAACCCTTGCTGCAACCGCAATTCATTGGTTCGCTACTGCGCGGCTGCAAGGAGATGAATCTGCATACGGCGCTCGATACAACCGGTCACCTCGGCACCCAGGCGAGCGACGCGCTGCTCGCCGACGTCGACCTCGTGCTGCTCGACATCAAGTCCTTTGACCTGGTGATCTATCGCCGTCTGGCCGGCGCCGATTTGCAGCCGACGATTGATTTCGCACGCCGGCTGGACGCCATGGGCCGCGCCATGTGGATCCGCTTTGTCGTCGTTCCGGGGCTGACCGACGACCCGGCCAGCGTCGAAGATCTCGCCGATTTTGTCGCCTCGCTGAAGAGGGTCGGGCGCGTCGAAGTGATCCCGTTTCACAAGATGGGCGAATTCAAGTGGCAGGAACTGCGCATGGATTACCAGCTGGCCGACACCCAGCCGCCGACGCCGGAAGCGATGCGCCAGGTGTGCGCTGTTTTTTCGTCGCGTGGATTGACCGTCGTCTGAGCGTTGCACGCGGCGACGCTTTTGGCGTTTGCTGGCCGTCGGCGGCAATCACAGGCAGAATCGCGCCCTGACCCGCCACGCAGCGCGTGACTGCCGTGGCATCGATTCATGAAAGCCCAGACAACCGTCGTCGCGGGGGTCGTCCGGGCGAGCACTCAGTGAATACCATGGTGACCAGTATTTCCAACGATAACGATCCCTCCGCGGCGCCGGGCGGCGAAGCGCGCAACGACGCGCCCGCCAGGAACGCGGAGAAGGCAACTTCGCCGATGATGCTGCAGTACCTTGGCCTCAAGGCGCAGCATCCGCGACTGCTGCTTTTTTACCGCATGGGCGACTTCTATGAACTCTTTTTCGACGACGCCGAGAAAGCCGCGCGCCTGCTCGGCATCACGCTGACCAGCCGCGGCCAGCACGCCGGAAAACCGATCAAGATGGCCGGCGTGCCCTACCACGCCGTCGAGCAATACCTCGCGCGCCTGGTGAAACTCGGCGAATCGGTCGTCATCTGCGAGCAGATCGGCGACCCGGCAACGAGCAAAGGCCCGGTCGAGCGCGCCGTCGCGCGTATCGTCACGCCGGGAACGCTGACCGACGCTGCGCTGCTCGATGACCGGCGTGACGTCCTGCTGCTCGCCGTTGTGTCGGTGCAGAACCAATGCGGGCTGGCCTGGATCAACCTGGCCAGCGGCGAGTTCCGCGTTTGCGAAGTGGCCGGCGAAAAGCTGGCGGCGACGCTCGAGCGCATCCGCCCGGCCGAGATCGTTCTTGCCGAGGGCCGCGAACTGCCCTTTACGCCCGAAGCGGCGCTGACCCGTCAGCCCGAATGGCATTTCGACTTTGACTCGGCGACCCGCGAGCTGTGCGCGCATTTTTGCACCGCCTCACTCGCCGGCTTTGGCGCCGACAGCCTGCGCCTGGCCGTCGCCGCCGCCGGCGCGCTGCTGCGTTATGCGCTGGCGACGCAGACGCGGGCCCTGCCCCATCTCCAGGCGCTCGTCGTCGAGCGCGACGCAGCCTTCCTCGGCCTTGATTGTGCGACGCGGCGCAACCTCGAACTCACCGAGACGCTGCGCGGTCAGCCGGCGCCGACCCTGTGCAGCCTGCTCGACGGCTGCGTCACGGCAAT
>JBBRXI010000181.1:0-5479 GCA_038248575.1 Burkholderiales bacterium
GGCTGAGGGCGGTATCTTGCCGCTTGCGTTTCAGCAGTTGCGCGGTTCGTCTGATTTTCATGTCACGGTTTCCTGTTCAAGAGAGACGATGTGAGCGACGCGCAAGCCGTCACTCTCGCGCAATTGCAGAGGTCAGGGCGCCATGGCGTCAGTTTAACGTAATCGGGCTTAAACGCCGCGCTCGGCCGAGCGCCGCACTGCCCACGAAAAGCCGGAACTTCGCTGCGCGCGCTGCCTTGAACGAGGGCAAGCGGAGACAATCTGATGGACACTGAAGCACTGCCTACCGACACCCACTGAGCAGGCACGCGCTGCTGCGCCGGCGGATGGTGGCTGCCGTTGTCGTCGCCGCGCCGGCCTGTTGCTCGCTGCGCGCGCCCAGCCGGCCTCCGAACTGCGGGCGAGCGCTTGCCAGCGCGCAGCGGCCGCACGCCGCACATCCGTTTAAAGGTCAGACGAGTTGTTTGAATCCGTCACCGCGGCGAAAGCCGGGGTCCAGGTGAGAAACCTCTGCGTTGACCGGATTCGCGTTGTCGCCGGAATGACGGTCAGTTCATGGTTCTTGTCGCCGGATCAAAAAACGAGATCCGGAATGCCGGTCAGTTGGTATCCGGCCTTGAGCAGGCCATCCCGGATCGCATGAGCGGTGGCCACCGCGTCGGCGTTGTCGCCGTGCACGCAGATGCTCTGCGGATTGACCGGGATGCGCTTGCCGTTAATTGAAATCAGCGCACGCTCCTCGACCATGCGCATGACATGGGCAAGGCTGTGCTCGGCGCCGTGGATCATTGCCCCCGGCTGGCTGCGTGGAACAAGGTTGCCGTCGTCGAGGTAAGCGCGGTCGGCGAAAATCTCCTCGACGACCGGCAGGCCCTGGTCGCGACCGGCGCAGATCAACTGCGAAGCGGCCGGCGCGAGCAGGATCAGCGACGGGTCGAGGCGATGCACGGCGCGCGCGATGGCGTCGGCGACTTTGCGCTCGGCGCAGGCGACGTTGGACAGCGCGCCGTGTGGCTTGACGTGCGAGACGCGCACGCCGTGCGCGCGCGCGCAGGCGTCGAGCGCGCCGATCTGGTAAGTCAGGATGGCTTCGAGTTCGCCGAGCGGGATATCCATGCGCCGCCGCCCGAAGCCCTGCAGGTCGGGGTAGGCCGGGTGGGCGCCGATGCTGACGCCGCTGTCGCGGGCGAGGACGACGGTAGTGAACATGACGAGCGGATCACCAGCGTGAAAGCCGCAGGCGACGTTGGCCGAGTTCACGATGCGCAGCATCGCCTCGTCACTGCCCATCGTCCACGGTCCAAAGCTTTCGCCGAGGTCGGCGTTGAGATTAAGAAGTTGTGCCATGGTGCTCCATGCTGATTACCAGTTGGAAGAAATGATCGGCTCGTCGGGCGCCGTGGTGTCCGGCGCGACGGCGACAATACGCCTGGCCCACGCCTGCCACTGCGCTTCGCGCTCGAGCAGTGCCTGGCGCGCCTGATCGCTGCTGACCGCGGCAAAGCGCAGACTCTGCCCGGAGTGCAGTTGGGCGAGGCGCGGCAGGTCGGCACGGATCACCGTGGCGATTTTCGGATAGCCGCCGACCGTCTGACAGTCGGCGAGCAGGATGATCGGCTGGCCGTTGCCGGGAACCTGGATCGCTCCGGGCGTCACGCCGTCGGAGACGATGTCGGCGGCCGCCGCGCTGACGTGCGCCAGCGGCGCGCCCTCGAGACGCATGCCCATACGGTCGCGCTGGGGTGTCACGACATAGTCGGAGCCGAGAAAGACGGCGAGCGCTTCGCGTTTGAAGTGGTCATTCTGCGGTCCGGGCATGACGCGTAGCGGACCGCCTTCGAGGCTCCAGCGTGGGGCCTGGTTCTCGCCCTGCGCGCGCGCGACGAGTCGGCACGGCAGGCGGTTGCCGACGGCGATGGCGCACCCGCCTATACCGCCGATCAGCGCCCGCTCGTAGGTCGAGCGGCTGCCGAGTTGCAGCGGCGAATCGATGCCGCCGGCGAACGCCAGATAAGCGACGCCGCCGGACAGCGTGGCGAGCGCCAGAACGTCGCCCGTTACCAGCGTGACGCTGCACCACGCGGCAACCCCGCAACTGCCGCCACCCGCCGCGTACAGCGTCGCCGAAATGTCACCGGCGAGGGCGATGCGAACCGGTCCGCTGGTCACCTGCAACTTGGGGCCGACGGCGCGCATCTCGATGCACGCGCAGTCGGCGTCCGGCGCGTTGCCGACGAGCGCGTTGGCGCAGCGCGCGAGCAGCGCGTCAAGGCAGCCCGACGCGGTGATCCCCATGTGGCGAAAACCGAAGCGTCCACCATCCTGAATGCTGTTGCCGATCCCGGCGTCGATGACCTCGAGCAGTCCCGGCATCAGGCTTCTCCACCGGGCGCCAGCAGGCTGCGGCGAGCGAAAGTTCCAGCGGCAACGGCCGCTTTGATAGCGCCATAAGCCGCGCGGTCGATGGCCTGCCAGCGCACGCGGTCGCCCGAAGCGAGCAGCGCCGGCGACTCGGCTTCAGCGGCCGAGAACATCGGCACCGGCGTGCGCCCGAGCAGGCGCCAGCCGCCCGGGCTCTGCCACGGGTAGACGGCGCACATGGCGCCGGCAATGGCCAGCGAGCGTGCCGGAACGGCCTTGCGCGGCGACGAAAGGCGGGGCATTTCGAGCCCCGCCGGCAGGCCGCCCATGTACGGGAAGCCTGGCATGAAGCCGATCATGTAGACCTGAAACGTCGCCTGGCAAAGCAGCGCGATGATCGCCTCCGGGCTCAGCGCCTTGGCCTTGGCCAAATCGTCGAGGTCGGGTGCGAAGTCGGCGTCAAAGCACACCGGAATCGTCCACTGGCGGCCGACGCGGGTGGTGCTGCCCGAGGTTTCGGCGAGCGCCAGCAGCGCCGCACCGAGCGCGCCGCCGTTGCAGCGCAGCGGATCGTAGTGAACGGTCAGTGACCTGAAGGTCGGGACGACGTCGACGATGGCTGCCCAGAGTCCGGCCTCATCGCCCGTCGCCGGGCTCGCCACCGAGCGAACGCGTTCCAGGGCAGCGGCGAAGCCCAGCACGCGGGCGTGCACCGCCGCGTCTATCGAGTCACCGAACTCGACGGTCCACGCCGCGTCGCCGAGCGGCAGCAGGCTGGCCGGCGGGTCTGATCGGTGGTGCGCGGCGGCCATGATCGTCGGCTCAGCCTTGCATGCGCTGCGGCAGCCAGGTCGCCAGTTCGGGAACGAAGTAGAGCAGCAGGACCATGACGACGATGAGCAGGAACAGGGGAAATGCCTGGCGGCCGAGCCAGCCGATGTCGCGCTGGGTCATGCCCTGGAGAACGAAGAGATTGAATCCGACGGGCGGCGTGATCTGCGCCATTTCGACGACGAGGACGACGAAAATGCCGAACCAGACGAGGTCGAAACCGGCTTTCTCGACCGTCGGCAAAAGGACGCCCATGGTCAGCACGACCATCGAAATGCCGTCGAGGAAGCAGCCCAAAACGATGAAGAAGACGACCAGCGCGCCGATCAGTGCGAGCGGCGGCAACTGCAGGCCGATGATCCATTCGGCGAGGTGGCGCGGCAAGCCGATGTAGCCCATGGCCAGCGTCAGGAACGAGGCGCCGGCGAGAATCAGCGCGATCATGCAATAAAGACGGGTACCGCCGGCCAGGCTGTCGCGGAAGTTGGCCCAGGTCAGATCGCCCTGTACGGCGGCGATCAGCATCGAGCCGACGACGCCGAGCGCCGCCGCTTCGGTCGCCGTCGCGATGCCGGTGTAGATCGAGCCGAGCACGGCGACGATCAGCGAAACGACGGGGATCAGATGCCGCGACGCACGCAGCTTCTGGCCGAGAGACAGGTGCTCGTCGGCCGGCGGAATCTGGTCGGGATGGAGCAGCGCCCAGACGATCGTGTAGGACATGAAGAGCGCGGCGAGGACGAGTCCGGGAACGACGCCGGCGATGAACAGCCGGGCGATCGACACGTCGGCCATGACGCCGTAGACGATCATGATGATCGAGGGCGGAATCAGCAGGCCGAGCGTACCAGCGCCGGCCAGCGTGCCGATCGAGATCGAATCGGGATAGCCGCGACTCTTGAGTTCGGGCAGGGTCATCTTGCCGATCGTCGCGCAGGTCGCCGCCGACGAACCAGAAACCGCAGCAAATATGGTGCAGCCGATGATGTTGGTGTGCAGCAGGCGGCCCGGGATCTTGTCGAGCCAGGGCGCGAGACCCTTGAACATATTTTCGGAGAGCTTGGTGCGAAAGAGGATTTCGCCCATCCAGATGAAGAGCGGCAACGCCGTCAGCGTCCACGACGAGGCCGAGCCCCAGATGGTGATGACCATGCTGTCGCCGACCGGACGGTTGGTAAACAGCTGCATGCCGATCCACGCCACGCCGGTCAGCGACAGGCCGATCCAGACGCCGCTGCCGAGAATGGCAAAGAGCGCGAGGATGAGAAAGGCGGTGATGTAAAGATCCATGGGTCGTTTGCTCGCCAGGGCTATTCGATATGCGCCGGCTCGCCGTCCTTGGCAATCTCGCGGACTTTTCTTCCGGAAATCACATCGACGAGATCGACGGCAAAAGCGAGCGCCAGTATGGTCGTTCCGACCGCCATGCCAATCTGCGGTATCCACAGCGGCGTCGCGTCCAGAGCGGTTGAAATATCGTTGAAAGCCAGCGATTGGCGGACCAGGCGAATCGAGTACCAAGCCAGCGCGCCGGACACCACCAGCGCGACGAGGTGGCAGAAGATATCGAGCCGGCGGTAAGCGGCAGGCGCCAGGCGATTGATGAGCAGGGTAACGCGGATATGCTCGCCGCGGCGCAAGGTGGTGGCCAGCGCGAGGAAGGCCGAAGCGGCCATGCAATACCCGGCGTAGGCGTCGGCGCCCGGCACGCCGAGGGCCGGGATGAGCCGGCCGAAAATGCTCGAAAGCACCGCGAGCAGCGTGCCGATCATGAATAGACCGGCGAGCAGCCCCGTAGCGTCGAACAAACGATCGAAAAAAGTGCGCATCAGCATCCTGAGTGCACCCTGCCGGGCGCACCAAAAGAACCGGGCGTCCCTCGAGACGCCCGGCGCAGCCTCTATTTACTTGCGATAGGCGTCGATGATCGCCTGCCCTTCGGCACCCGTCTGCGTTGTCCAGTCGGCAATCATCGTCAAGCCGATCTTGCGAAAGTCCGCGCGCAGTTGTTCCGAACCTTTCTCAACCGACATACCGTTCTTGGTCAGTTGCTCCTTGTACCAGACGTTCTTCTCTTCGCTCGTTTTCCAGCCGCGCACTTCAGCCGCCTCAGCCGCCTTGAGCACCGCCGCCTGCGTTGGCTTGTCGAGCGTGTCGAAGGCCTTCTGCGCGACGATGACGAGGTCCTTCGGCAGCCAGGCGTTGACTTCGTAGTAGTACTTGACCTGTTCCCAGACCTTGCTGTCATAACCCGTTGCGCCCGAGGTCATGAACGCGCTGACCGCAC
>JBBRXI010000182.1:0-5477 GCA_038248575.1 Burkholderiales bacterium
ATCAACGCCGGCACACAGCTCGCCAAAATCGACTCGCTCTCCGGAATCGTTTCGCCGGGATTGCTCGCTTCCTTCGCGCTGCTCGGCGCGTTTCCGCTGCTCGCCCGGAAAATTCTGCAGACCTTCGCCCGGCGGAGAGTCTAGTGCAGGGTGGTGAAAGCCGCCGCGCTTCGACTGAAAACAGCGCAGCGCTTTTTCCCTGGCGGCCGTAGAATCACCTCTCACCGTTGGCGGACGCTGCAGTGCTCGAACTCGAGAACATCAATCACCTGGCGCTGATCGGCAGCCTGATGCAGCAGATGTGCGTCTATCTGGTCATCGCCTATCTCTTGAGCAAAACGCCGCTCTTCGCGCCGCTCATGCAGGTGACCGTCCGCCTCCCCGACAAACTGGTCTGCTACCTGGTTTTTTCGGCCTTCTGCATCATGGGCACCTACCTCGGCTTTCAGGTCGAAGGGGCGATCGCCAACACCCGGGCGATCGGCGCCGTCCTCGGCGGCCTGCTCGGCGGGCCGCTGGTCGGCCTCGCTGTCGGCCTGACCGGTGGTCTGCATCGTCTGAGCCTCGGTGGTTTCACGGCGCCGGCGTGTGCCATCTCGACGACGCTCGAGGGTCTCATCGGTGGCGCCATTCACCTTTATCTGATGCGCCGTCGCCGCGCCGACCGTCTGCTCAGTCCGGCGATCGCCTTCGGCACGACGCTGTACGCCGAAATGGCACAAATGATCGTCATCCTGTTGATCGCCCGACCCTACGATCAGGCTGAACGGCTGGTCGCCCATATCGCGCTGCCGATGGTCCTCAGCAATTCCTTAGGCGCTGCGCTGTTTATGCGCCTGATCCTCGATCGCAAGGAGACGCTGGAAAAGTATTCGGTGGCATTTTCGGCCAAGGCGCTGCGTATCGCCGAGCGTTCGGTCGGCGTTCTGATGCGCGGCTTCAACGAAAAAAATTGCACGGCGATGGCCACCATCATCCAGGAAGAAACGGGCGTCGGCGCCGTGGCGATCACCGATTGTGAAAAGCTGCTCGGTTTCGTCGGTCTCGGCGCCGATCACCACCTGCCGGGAACGCCGATCTCGTCGCCGCACACTTTTTACGCGATCAACAACAATGAAGTCGTCTATGTCGACGGCGTCGACATTTCGTATTCCTGCGCCGTTTCGAAAGACTGCAAGCTCGGATCGAGTCTGGTTATCCCGCTGCGCGGCGAAGGCAACCGCGTGTTCGGAGCGATCAAGCTGTATGAGCCGAAGCGAAAATTCTTTTCGTCGCTCAATCGCACGCTTGGCGAGGGGATCGCCCGACTTCTTTCGAACCAGGTGCTGGCCGGGACCATCGAGGAACAGAAACAACTGCTCGCCCAATCGGAAGTAAAGCTCTTGCAGGCACAGATCAATCCGCATTTTCTCTTCAACGCCCTGAACACGCTGACGGCGGTCATCCGCCGCGATCCGGACGCCGCTCGCGATCTCGTCCAGTACCTGTCGACCTTTTTCCGCAAGAGTCTCAAGCGGGCGAGCAACGAGGCGACGCTCAAGGACGAGATCGAGCACGTCGACGCGTATCTGCGTATCGAGCTTGCCCGCTTCGCCGACCGGCTGGTCGTCGAGTTCGCCGTTCCAGACGATTTGCTGCAGCTGCGCCTGCCGACCTTCTCGCTGCAGCCCATCGTCGAGAACGCCATCAAATACGGCATTTCGCAGCGCATCGAAGCGGGCAAGATCACCATCAGCGCACAGCGCGTCGACGACGTGCTGACCGTCGTCGTCGAAGACAGCGCCGGCCTGTATCAAGCGCAGCCCAACGGCGATGGGCTGGGCATGAACCTCGTCGATCGGCGGATCAAGATCCGCTACGGCGCCGCCTTCGGTCTCGACGTCACCTGCCAGCCCGAGTGCTGGACGCGCGTCGCCATCCGTCTTCCGGTCGAGGGAGAAATGGTCCCATGCTGAGCGTCGTGATCATCGATGATGAAGCACCGTCGCGCGACGAACTACGGGCGCTTCTCGCAGCGGCGCCCGATGTCGAGGTAGTCGGCGAATGCGGCAACGCCATCGACGGCCTATCGCTGATCCACCGCCTACGCCCGGACGTCGTCTTTCTCGACATCCAGATGCCGCGCGTCAGCGGTCTGGAAATGGTCGGCATGATCGAACCGAGCGCCCTGCCGCATATCGTCTTCGTCACGGCCTACGATGAGCACGCGCTAAAAGCGTTCGAAGAGCACGCCGCCGACTTCCTGCTCAAACCGATCGATCCGCAACGCCTGGCCAAAACCCTCGACTGGCTGCGTGGCGGCGCGCGTCCTACCGGAATCGCCTTCCCCGGCGCCGACAGCGCCTTACGCCAGATTCCGTGCATCGCCCGCAACCGGATCGTCCTGATTCCACTCGAGGAGCTCGAATACGTTTATACCGATATCTGCGGGGTGCACGCTGTCGCCGCGAGCCGCGAAGGCATCACCGAGCTGACCCTGAAAATCATCGAAGAACGTACGCCGTTGATGCGCTGCCACCGGCAATACCTCGTGAACCTCGACCACGTCGCCGAGATCGTCCTGCTCGACAACGGCGGCGCTGAAATCATTACGCATGGCGGCAAGCGGGTACCGGCGAGCCGACGCTACCTGCGCGAGATCAAGGACAAGTTGCTCATCGCTTGAGACGATCGGCTCCGCTCGGCAGTCCCAGACAGCCGCTCAATCTTCCGCAGAACCGTTCGCCAGACAACTCACCGCGGTGAGCCGCGAACAACTACATTCAAGACCTAATTTTACGGAGGGTTGATCATGCTCTGGTTCTTCCTGTGTGTCGGCATTTTGATCGCCGGTTACTTCACTTACGGCGTCGTCATCGAACGAATTTTCTCACCCAAAGAGGCGCTCAAGACGCCGGCTTACGCGTCGACCGACGGCGTGGACTTTGTCCCAATGTCCAACGCCAAGGTCTGGCTCGTGCAACTGCTCAACATCGCAGGTCTCGGCCCGGTTTTCGGACCGATCCTCGGCGCGCTCTACGGCCCGATCGCCATGCTCTGGATCGTCGTCGGCTGCATCTTTGCCGGGGCGGTGCATGACTATTTCGCGGGAATGCTCAGCGTGCGCCAGAACGGCGCTTCGGTACCCAATATCGTCGGCACCCAACTCGGCGGCTTCATGAAGCAATTCATGAATTTCTTTGCCGTCATCCTGCTCCTGCTCGTCGGCGTCGTCTTCGTCCTCGGGCCAGCCAAGTTGCTCGGTTCGATGACCGGCATGCAAGTCTGGATGTGGACGGCGATCATCTTTGCCTACTACATCCTCGCGACGATCCTGCCGATCGACAAAATCATCGGCCGCCTCTATCCCTTCTTTGGCGGCCTCTTGATCTTCATGTCGGTTGGCCTGACCGTCGGACTGATCTACAGCGGCAAGACCTTCTTTGCCGCCGCCGGTGGCATCGAAAACCTGTTCGTCAATCTGCACCCGAAAGAGCTACCGATCTGGCCGCTGATTTTCATCACCATCGCCTGCGGCGCCATTTCGGGCTTCCATTCGACGCAATCGCCGCTGATGGCGCGTTGCATCCAGAATGAAAAGTCCGGGCGCTTTGTCTTCTACGGCGCGATGATCGGCGAAGGCATCATCGCGCTGATCTGGTGTACGCTCGGCCTGAGCTTCTACGAGACCCCGGCGGCGCTCAACGCGGTGCTCGCGGCCGGTGGTCCGGCGAAGGTTGTCCACGACGTGTCAACGTCGTTGCTCGGCGGCCTCGGCGGCATCCTGGCGGTGCTCGGCGTCGTCATTCTGCCGATCACCTCGGGCGATACGGCGTTCCGCGCCGCGCGCCTGATCATCGCCGAGTTCGTGAAGATGCCGCAGCAGGCGATGAGCAAGCGTCTGCTCATCTCGGTTCCACTGTTCGTCCTCGGCTATTTTGTTTCGAAGTCCGACTTCGACCTGATCTGGCGTTATTTCGGCTGGGCCAATCAGACCGTCGCGGCAATCATGCTCTGGGCCGGTGCCGCCTATCTCGTCCGTCACGGCAAATTCCACTGGGTATGCACAGTGCCGGCGGTCGTCATGACGACGATTGTCGTCACCTTCCTGGCCAATGCCAAAATCGGTTTCGGCTTGCCCATGCAAGCCTCGACGATCATCGGTATCGCCTTTACCGTTGGCGCGACGATCCTCTTTTTCCTGCGCATCCGCGTCAGCGACGCGGCGATCGAAGAAGAAGACGGACTACTCACCAAGCAGGCCTAGTCGAGCCAGCAAGCGCTCCGTCGGGGCACAGCCAGACTTCGGTCTGGCTTTTTTTTGGCCGCTCCGGCTAGCGCCGGCGCGGGTAGATTTCTTGGCCGGCGTCGCGGATATCGCTGCGCAACTGGCGGCGCTCCTCGGGTGAAAGGCGTTGCGGCCTTTGCCTTTCGCCGCCATCCAGCTGAAAACCCTGATTTGGCTCGCGCCGGTAATCCGGCCGCTCCGGCGCTTCCCTCTGACGGATGTCATCACGGCGCTGCTGGCGCGTATCGCCACGCTCGGCGAGTGCGTACGGCGCGCTGAACGCCAACCACACCAGACCGAGCACGGAGCATGTGCGCATTCGCATGGTCAAACTATTCATGTTCGCTCGCCTCTCACTCGCATCGCATTCCTGATCGACCCCACTATCAGGCCATTTTAATCCGCGCGCCTGACACGCTGTCCATTGCTCGCGGAACAATCGTGCAGCCAGTGTGCGCGACGGTTGTAACATGACTTTGCGTTTGCGCGATGAAGTTGTAAGGGTTTGTATCGAGACAGACGATCGTTCTGGCCGCAGACCCGTTTCGCACGCCTGTTGCGCACGCCTCGCGGAATGGCGATTTTCCGGTTAGGATCGAAACATGGCTGAAAAGAAAATTCTCGTCGTCGACGACGACAAAAGACTGCGTGACCTTTTGCAACGCTATCTTGGCGAGCAGGGATTTGTCGTCCGCACTGTAGAAAACGCCGAGGCGATGGACAAATCGATGACGCGCGACACCTTCGATCTCGTCGTTCTCGATCTGATGCTGCCCGGCGAAGACGGCTTGTCGATTTGCCGCCGGCTGCGCGCCAGCGAACCGCAGCAGGCGATCATCATGCTGACCGCCAAGGGCGACGAAATCGACCGCATCGTCGGTCTCGAAATGGGTGCCGACGATTACCTTCCCAAACCCTTCAGTCCACGCGAGCTCGTCGCTCGCATCCAGGCTGTCCTGCGCCGACGTGCGGCGAGCGTCCCGGGTGCGCCGGCCGGCGAAGATGAGGTCGTTGCCTTCGGCGACGTGGAAGTCGATCTCGCGACGCGCACCTTGAAGCGTGCCGACCGGTTGCTCGCGCTGACCACCGGCGAATTCGCCGTGCTCAAGGCTCTGCTTCAACATCCGCGCCAGCCGCTCTCGCGCGACCGGCTGATGACGTTGGCGCGCGGCCGCGAGCAAGGACCGTTCGATCGCGCAATCGACGTACA
>JBBRXI010000183.1:0-5440 GCA_038248575.1 Burkholderiales bacterium
CGGCGTTGAAACGAAAGCGGTGAATCACCCCATCGACATAGTCGGGTATGGCGGTGATTGAGTCGGCGCCATTTGATGCCGGCCGTGAGGCGTACGCCGATGGCTCGCGACGTGACGTGTAGAATGTTCGTATCGTCGATCAAGGAGTTCGCATGCCCTCCATGAAGAAATCGCTTCCCGAAACAGCGCCCGATGCCGACCCGAAACGAGTAACCAAAACTGTGAAGAGCAGGGCTGTGGCGGGCAGCACCCCCAGCGTAGCGGTGAAGAGGGCAGTTGAGAAGAAGGCCGAAGCCGAGGTGCCGATGGCGGCAAAAGTGGTGGCAAGCGCGGCCGAGCAAAAAGCGAGTCGGAAAAAGCTGGTTCCGGGCGCGCCGGAAGCGAAAAAAGCGGGCTCTGGTAAACGCCAGCGCCTTTCCAAGGCTTTTTCCCGGCCGCTCGACAAAAATTTCAAGCCAGCCAAGCCGGTGCGTGATCGGTTTGCCTTGCCCGAGGTCGAGTATGCCGCACTGACGGCCTTGAAGAAGCGCTTGGCCGATCTGGGCGTCAAGGTCAAGAAGAGCGAGATCGTTCGCGCCGGCCTGGCGCTGGTGGCGGTGCTCGACGACGAGAACCTGCAGGCGCTGCTCGCGAAGGTTCCGCCGGCCGATTAAGGGTTGGCGAGGAAACGCTAGTTTACCGGGCACACCGCATAAAGCGACCGAAGCAATTGCAGAACCCAAGTCCGTTTCGGGGACCAAACGCTACAAGTCCATGTCGTCGAAGGCACTGACAGACGACTCGTATGAAGGCTGCTTGGTGGCCAACGGCTCATATCGGCCGGGCGCAGTGGCATGATTCACGCAGAGCGAGCGGAGCTTGACGCTGCTTTAATGCGTAGCTATATTAAGAGCCGATTTAGGAGCTAAATATGCAGACCATACTTGCAGATATGACGATCAGCATGTCCGAATTCAAGAAAAACCCCGCGTCGGTGTTGCGCGATGCGAAGAGCAACCCCGTAGCGGTTCTTAACCATAACCGACCGGCGTTCTACATGCTTGAGCCGACTTTGTTCGCGGCGATCTTGGAGGAGTTGGCTGACCAAGACTTGTACCGTACGGTGCTGACTCGACTGGCTGAGAAGGATAAGGCTGTCGAGGTTGACCTTGACGAAATCTAAACCGGCAGGCGCCAAGTACCGATTGTTTTTTATGCCCGCCGCGCTCGACGAGTGGCGAGCATTGGACGGGTCTATCAAAGAGGTGTTACGCAAGCTCCTGCATAAACGCCTGGACAACCCGCACGTCCCCGGCGGCGCATTGCGCGGCGAGCTCACCGGCTGCTACAAGATAAAGCTGCTCAAGCAGGGCGTTCGCTTGGTCTACTCGGTCGAGGGTGCCGTTCTTGTTGTCATGGTTCTTGCCATTGACAAGCGAGCGGAAGGTCTCGTTTATCGCTCGGCACTCGCCCGGGTCGCTGAAAAGGCAAACGAGATCAATAAGAAGAACGCAAGCGACTGAAGTCGGCAGGCTCCGCCGAACGGCTGCACTGAGAAATCATCGCATTCCAGTGTCAAAATCGGCAAAGCCTCCGCACTTCAGCGACAAGTTTTGGCAACCGGACAAGGATTTCCGCTCGAGAACGCGCGTGCCATCGAGCCATACAGGTATTGAGGTGCGGTCGTCGGTCGACCTCGGCTCGTGCGCGGCCGACGTTATGCCGACGGTATCGAGAACGCCAAAGTCGAGTATGCCGCACTGACGGCCTTGAAGAAGCGCTTGGCCGATCTGGGCGTCAAGGTCAAGAAGAGCGAGATCGTTCGCGCCGGCTTGGCGCTGGTGGCGGTGCTCGACGACGAGAACCTGCAGGCGCTGCGCGCCAAGGTTCCGCCGCTCGGCTAATCGCATGAGGCTTGGCTCGTGTCGCGGCTGAGCGTTGACATATTATTTAAAGTATAGGCATACTATGGTATGTGGCAAATTGACGAGCACCGACGCGTTGATAAACAGCTTTCTGGCTCGGTTCCTATTGAGGTTCTGAAACGGTACGAGAAATGGAAAGACATTGCCAGGCTTTCCGGACCACAAGGATTGCGAGTGATCAAAGGATTGCACGACGAAGCGTTGTCAGGAGAGTGGCAGGGGCATCGTTCCTCGCGGCTCGGGCTTCAGTGGCGAGTGATTTACCGGGTTGTGGCTGACGTTTTACAGATTCGAGTTGTTGATGTGACCGCCCATGATTACAGGAGGCCATGAATGAAAGAATTTCGTCCCGCGAAAAAGCGGGTTGA
This sequence comes from Burkholderiales bacterium, assembly GCA_038248575.1. GTDB lineage: Bacteria > Pseudomonadota > Gammaproteobacteria > Burkholderiales > Rhodocyclaceae > Propionivibrio. Next base: position 2,273 of record JBBRXI010000183.1, read on the forward strand.
GGTCTCGGTCGGTGAGTCCGTCCGTATTCTGCGCGAACTCCAGGAACTGAGCCAAAGCCAACTCTCGGAACTGACGGGTATCCCGCAGTCCACCATTTCGGCGATCGAGAATGGGCGAGTGAATTTGGGGGTCGAGCGTGCGAAGGTTTTCGCGCGAGCACTCAAGTGTCACCCCGCCGTACTCGTATTTCCCGGGTGGGAACTTCCGCTTGACCGCGCGGCGTGACCCACCTACCTGCTACGGCACGCCGCGTGCGCTTGGCTTGTAGCGCCTGAAGATCGCCCGGGCGTCTTCCTCTGCGCGCTCCTGGGTACAGAGCGACGGATCATCGTCGTGGCCGCTGAAATAATCGTCGGCTTGCGCGCGCACGACGATGTCGATCGCCGCCTCATCGCTCAGCGTGTAGATCTCGGTGAGCAGCGTGGCGATTTCGTCGAGGTGTTCTTCGTAGGTCATAGCACGCTCGCTGCGCCGTGCCGGGCGTGCACCTTGGCGTAGGCTTCGAGCAGGCGCTGGTGCATCACGCAGCCGTCAAGATCAATACCGGGCGCCGCGACGCCGAAGAAGCGTTCCTCACGTGCCAGCAGCGCTTCGGCCCGGGCCAGGGGGCCGGCCCCGTAGAGGCTGGCGAGCGAGCCGCGGTAAGGCGCCGCGTCGCCGAGGTCGGCAAGCTTCATCAGGTTTTCGATGCAGCGGTAGACGCGGCGGCGCTCGGGGTTGATCTGCGCGAAGTGATGTATCCAGTCGCAGCCTTCGCGGATCGCTTCGTCGTCGCCGATCGCCAGGCCCAGCAGTGTCTTGAGTTCGCCAACGCGCAGGTCTTCCCAGAATGAGCCGGCGTCGGGCGCGAGGCCGATCAGCGCGGCGACCGGACGCTGGTCGGCGAGACCCGATTCGTTGAGCGTCGCGAGCAGATCGGTGCATTCCTCGTCGTCGAGTTCGGGAAGGTAGAGGATCGCGGCGCGGATGTCGTTGCCGAGGCTGTTGTTTTCATATTCGAGGTCGTCGACCGGGTAGATTTCCGACATTCCCGGGACGATGACGCGGCAGGCATAGACGCCGAGGTGGCTGTGTTCGCTGACGTAAATGTCGTGTCCCTCTGATTGGATCATTTTGACGAGCCAGGCGTAATCGTCGCCCGTCGACGTGTTGATCGTGCTGAAATTCCAGTCGCAAAATTCAAAGTCCGGTGTGTCGCCGAGGAAGTTCCAGCTGATGATTCCGCTCGAGTCGACGAAGTGGATTTCGATGTTCGGCGCACTGGCGATCTCGTCGAGGTCAAACCCGGGTTCGGGGAAGCCACCGAGCGCGTCGAGCGCGCGGCCTTGCAGCAGCTCGGTCAGCGCGCGCTCGAAGGCGATCTCGAAGCGCGGGTGTGCGCCAAAGCTCGAAAAGCAACCGTGGTCGGCCGGGTTGAGCAGCGTGACGTTGAGCACCGGGTACTGGCCACCGAGCGAGGCGTCCTTGACCAGAATGCCAAAGCCAGCGGCGCGCAGCGCGATAATGCCGGCCTCAAGACGCGGGTAGCGCGCGATGACTTCGTCCGGTAGTTCCGGCAGGCACAGACCCTCGCTGATGATGCGAAACTTGACGTGGCGCTCGACGATCTCCGAGAGCGCCTGCGTGCGCGCTTCGTCGCGGCTGTTGCCGGCCGACATGCCGTTGCTCATGTAGAGGTTACCGATGACGTTGACCGGGAACCAGACCTCGCTGCCGTCGGCCTCGCAGACGAAGGGCAGGGCACAGATACCGCGTTCGACGTTGCCCGAGTTGTGGTCGACGAGCATCTGCGCGCTGACGTTGCCTTCAGGGTTGTAGAAGGCCTGCAGTTCGGGCGTCAGCAGTTCGGCCGGCCATGCGTCGCCGTCAGCGTCAAACCAGCGTTCCTGCGGATAGTGCGTGAAGTCACGCATCGCGAAGCTTTCGCCGAGGTAATAGTGCGTCCAGAAGTAGTTGCACGACAGGCGCTCGAAGAATTCGCCGAGCGCGCTGGCTTGCGCGGCGAGCCGCGTCGCGCCTTTGCCGTTGGTAAACAGCAGCGGGCAGTCGCGTTCGCTGACATGGACCGACCAGGCGCCGTCGATCGGGTTGAGCCACGAGCGCTCCTCGACGTGAAAGCCGATTTGCTCGAGCAGGCCGTGCATGCGGCTGATCGACGCTTCGAGCGAGGCGTCCTTGCCAGCGATGAAGTGTTCGCCCATCACGGATCAGGCGGCGAGTTCAAAGACGCGGCGCGCGCCGTCAAGATCGAAATCCTGACGCTCGCCGAGCGCGGTCATGCCGTGGCGGTCGAGTTGGGCGATGAGCGCCGGGATGGCGTCGGTGCTGATGCCGTAGCCCGAGAGGCGGGTCGGCACCTGCAGCGACTCGAAAAATTCGCGCGTGCGGGCGATCGCTGCGTCGATTCGCGCATTTTCGTCGCCGTCCTGCAAACCCCAGACGCGCTCGGCGTACTGCAAGAGCTTGCCGCGCTTCTCTTCGCGCCTCACCTGCAGCATCGCCGGTAGGACGACGGCCAGCGTTTGTGCGTGGTCGAGGCCGTGCAGCACGGTGATTTCGTGGCCGAGCATGTGTGTCGCCCAGTCGTTCGGTACACCGGCACCGATCAGGCCGTTGAGCGCCAGCGTTGCGGTCCACATCAGGTTGGCGCGAACGTCGTAGTTTTCGGGTTCCGAGAGCGCACGCGGACCTTCCTCGATCAAGGTGTGCAGCAGGCCTTCGGCAATGCGGTCCTGAACCTTGGCGTCGGCCGGGTAGGTAAGATATTGCTCGGTGATGTGGACGAAGGCGTCGACGACGCCGTTGGCGACCTGGCGCGCCGGCAGGGTGAAGGTCTTGGTCGGGTCGAGCACTGAAAAACGCGGGTAGAGCAGGCCGTTCGAGAAGGCCAGCTTGTCATTCGTCGCGCGTCTGGTGATCACCGCGCCGTTATTCATTTCCGAGCCGGTGGCGGGCAGCGTTAGCACGCTGCCGAAGGCAATCGCGGCGCTGATTTTCGCGCGCTTGGCGAGGATATCCCAAGGCTCGCCGGCAAACGGGATCGCTGCGGCGATGAACTTCGTTCCGTCGATCACCGAACCGCCGCCGACGGCGAGCAGAAAATCGACGTTCTCGCGGCGCGCGAGTTCGACGGCGCGCATCAGCGTCTCGTAGGTGGGGTTGGCTTC
>JBBRXI010000184.1:0-5429 GCA_038248575.1 Burkholderiales bacterium
ACTGCGCGATCGACTACATCAGCGAACACGCAAGCGCCTGGCAGGCTGAATTCGGGCGCGGCGACGCAGCCCCGTCGTCGGCGCAAATCGCCAAGGCGCTGGCCGCCTACAACCGGATCGGCAGCGTCTAGCCGCCGGCGAGCCGCGAACCCGTTTAGCCTCCCGGCGACGGCGAGCGAGCGAACCGGCAGGGCGGGCGAACCGCCTGCTTACCCGGCAGCGCCCGCGGAGAACTACGCGCCGACGATAGCCTTGGTGTCGCGGGCGATCACCAGTTCTTCGTTGGTCGGGACGACGAGGACCTTGATTGGCGAATCGGCGGTCGAAATGACGACTTCCTTGCCGCGCACTGCGTTGGCTGCGACGTCGAGCTTGATGCCAAGCAGACCGAGGCGCTCGACGACCGAACCCCGAAAATCGACGTTGTTCTCACCCATGCCGCCGGTGAAGACGATGGCGTCCACACGGCCGAGTTCGAGAGCGTAGGCGCCGATGTACTTGAGCGCGCGGTGACGTAACACGTCGACTGCGAGCTGCGCGCGGACGTTGCCGGCCCGAGCCGCCGCGTCGATGTCGCGCATGTCGGAGCTGACGCCCGAAATGCCGAGCAGCCCCGATTTCTTATTAAGCGCGTTGTCGATGTCGGCAAACGACATATTGAAGTTGGCGGCAAGAAAGCCCGGGATGCCGGCGTCGATGTCACCGCAACGGGTGCCCATGACCAGGCCTTCGAGCGGCGTCATGCCCATGCTCGTATCGTAGGACTTGCCGCCCCTGACGGCGGTGTAAGACGAGCCGTTGCCCATGTGGCAGGTGATGCAGTTGAAGTCGTCCTTGGCGATGCCGAGCAGTTCGGCGGCGCGCTCGGAAACGAAGCGGTGCGAGGTGCCGTGGAAGCCGTAGCGGCGCACATGGTGCTTCTCGTACCACTCGTAGGGCACGGCGTAGATGTACGATTCGGCCGGCATCGTCGCGTGGAAAGCGGTATCGAAGACGCCGACGTTGGGAATGCCGGGCATCGCGCTCATCATCGCTTCGATACCGGTGATATTGGACGGGTTATGCAGCGGCGCGAGCGGGATATTCTCTCTGAGCGCCGCGAGCACCGCTTCATTGACGAGAACCGATGCCGAAAATTTCTCGGCGCCATGGACGACCCGGTGGCCGACCGCGCCGATGTCCGCAAGCGACTTGATGACGCCCACGTCCGGATCAATCAGTTTGGCGAGGACTTTCTTGATCGCCAACTGGTGGTCGCCGATAGCGGCGACTTCCTTGATCGTCTGCCCGTTGGCCGGTTCGTAGGTGAGGACCGAGTCGGCCATGCCGATGCGTTCGACGAGGCCCACCGCGACGCGCAATTCGTTTGACATATCAAGCAGTTGATACTTGAACGAAGAACTGCCGCAGTTGAGCACGAAAACGAACATGATTTTCCCCTTGGTATTGTTGTCGCGCCGAGAGATTGGGTTGTTTTCACGCGCCGCTGGGGGGCGCCCTGCCCGCTTCGCGCAGACGATGATTTTAACAGAATTCGCCGCTGCGCCGTGGCCAAAACACCTCGCGCATGGTCGGCCCGAGCTGGCGTTGGCCACTACGCAGTGGCGAAAATGGGCGTTTTGCGACGTACAAAGCGGTGATTTTGCAGGTTTTTCGGGCTGTCTCGGTCGTCGTCAGACAACTACATTTAGTCATATTATTGGCCCGTACCACTACATACAGTAGTTTTCTACTTGATTTGACCGAAAATAGGCGGCATCATGAGAACGTTCGTCGCCGCCCAGCGTCTCCGCCGGCACCATCCCCGCAAAGGGCCGCGACCGCCACACCGTTACTTGCAACCCGGAAAACAGAGAGGCATCACATGAGCCACAATGGGCAACAACTATCCTTCACCGCCGTCCCCGAAGCGCCGGAAAAACTGCCGCTCGCCGAGCAGGAGATTTCGACCGAAGTGCTCGTCGAAAAATACGCCAAGGGTAGCGAAACGAACGTCCATGACGTGCGCCGCCGGGTCGCCCGGGCGCTCGCCGCCAACGAAGACGAAAAGCAGCGCGCCAAGTGGGAAGAGCGCTTCCTGTGGGCGCAGGAAAACGGCTTTGTTGCGGCCGGCCGCATCAATTCGGCGGCCGGAACGCCGCTCGCCGCGACGCTGATCAACTGTTTCGTGCAGCCAGTCGGCGATTCCATCGTCGAACTCGTCGACGGCAAACCCGGCATCTACAGCGCGCTCGCCGAAGCGGCCGAGACGATGCGCCGGGGTGGCGGCGTCGGCTACGATTTCTCGACCATCCGCCCGCAGGGCGCTCTCGTCAAGGGAACGCAGTCGCGCGCGTCGGGCCCGGTGTCTTACATGCGCGTTTTCGACCGTTCGTGCGAGACCGTCGAGTCGGCGGGTGCCCGCCGCGGCGCGCAGATGGGTGTTTTGCGCTGCGACCACCCGGACATCGAGGTGTTCATCCACGCCAAGGACAAGGGTGATCTCACCAACTTCAACGTCTCGATCGCCGTCACCGACGACTTCATGGCCGCCGTCGAAGCCGACGGCGAAGTCGAGCTCTCGCACCGCGCCGAACCGAACGTCGACATGAAGGCGGGCGGCGCCTACCAGCAGGACGACGGTCGCTGGATCTATCGCAAGATGCGCGCGCGCGACCTCTGGGACCAGGTGATGAAGTCCACCTACGACCACGCCGAGCCGGGAATTCTGTTTCTCGACCGGATGAACAAGGACAACAACCTTTACTACTGCGAGCAGATCGAGGCCACCAACCCCTGCGCCGAGCAGCCGCTGCCGCCCTACGGCTGCTGCTGCCTCGGCTCGATCAACCTGACGCTGTTCGTCAAGGACGCGTTTACCGACCGCGCCGAGTTCGATTTCGCGGCCTTCGGCGACGTCGTCAGGGTGTCGACGCGCATGCTCGACAACGTGCTCGACGTCACCGCCTGGCCGCTCGAGCGCCAGCGCGAAGAGGCGGCCAACAAGCGCCGCGTCGGCCTCGGCTTCACCGGCCTCGGCGACGCGCTGTGCATGCTTTGCCTGCGTTACGACCGGCCCGAGGCGAGCGCGATGGCCGCCCGAATTTCCGAAACCATGCGCAACGCCGCCTATCTCGCGTCGGTCGAACTGGCCAAGGAACGCGGCGCTTTCCCGCTCTTCAACGCCGAGCTCTATCTCTCCGGCGGCAACTTCGCTTCGCGCCTGCCGCCGGAGGTCAAGACCGAGATTCGCAAGCACGGCCTGCGCAATTCGCACCTCTTGTCGATCGCGCCGACCGGGACGATTTCGCTGGCTTTTGCCGACAACGCCAGCAACGGCATCGAACCGCCTTTCTCGTGGACGTACAACCGCAAGAAACGGATGTACGACGGAACGCTCAAAGAGTACGCCGTCGAGGATTACGCCTGGCGTCTCTACAAGCACTTGGGCGGCGATGTCGAGAAACTGCCCGACTACTTCGTCACGGCGCTCGAAATCTCGGCGCAGGCGCACAAGGACATGGTCGCCGCCGTCGCCCCCTACATCGACACGTCGATCTCGAAGACCGTCAACGTTCCGGCCGACTATCCCTACGAGGACTTCCAGGACCTCTACATGAGCGCCTGGAAGGCTGGCCTCAAGGGCCTGGCGACCTACCGTCCGAACAGCGTCCTCGGCGCCGTGCTCTCGGTTGACACGGTGAAAAAAATCGAAGACAACAAACAGCCGCAGGACTTCATCAACGGCGACGCCAACCGCCGCCTGCGCATCAAGGATCTGCCGGCGCCGGTGCTCTCAAGCCTGCGCTGGCCGGGCCGCCCCAACCTGCCGGAAGGCAATATGGCGTGGACCTACATGATCGACCACGAGCTCGGCAAGTTCGCGCTCTTCGTCGGCCACGTCGACCAGGAAGGCGGCTCGTGGCCGTTCGAAGCCTGGGTTAATGGTCCGGCGCAACCGCGCGGTCTCGGCGCCGTCGCCAAGACGCTGTCGATGGACATGCGCGCTAACGACCACGGCTGGCTGGCGTTGAAACTCGAGTCGCTCGCCAAGACGCCGAACGGCGAAGGCTTCGACATGCCCTTCCCGCCGCACGGCGAGCGCCAACGCATGCCCTCGGTCGTCTCGGCAATGGCGCGTCTGATCCAGTTTCGCGTCGAGCAGCTCGGCGCCTTCAAGAAAGCCGGCCCGACGCCGGTACTCGACGCGATGTTCTGTCTCAAGGAGCCGAAGACCGGCACCGACGGGACGCTGTCGTGGACGGTCGATATCTTCAACCCGGCGACCGACGAAGATTTCGTCCTCGGTCTCAAGGAAATCACGCTGCCCAACGGCGTCACCCGCCCCTACTCGGTGTGGCTCTCGGGCAACTACCCGCGCGCGCTCGACGGCCTCACCAAGCTGCTCTCGCTCGATATGCGCGTGCTCGACCCGGCGTGGATCGGCATGAAGCTTCGGAAGCTGCTCGACTACCCGGAGCCGCTCGGCGACTTCATGGCCTTCGTCCCGGGAACGCGCAAGCAGACCAACTACCCGTCGACGGTCGCCTACCTTGCGCAACTGATCATCCACCGCTACGCGATGCTCGGCATCCTCGACGAGAGCGGCATGCCGCTGCAGCAAATGGGCATTCTCGAAACGCCGGCCGGCAGCACGGCCGCCAAGCCGACGGCCGGCAAGCTGTGCGGCGAATGCGGCAACCACACGATGATCCGCAAGGACGGTTGCGATTTCTGCACCGCCTGCGGCGCGGTCGGAAGCTGCGGCTGAGTCAGGCCCGGGCGCGTCAGCATCATCATCGTCGTCGTTAGAACACGAAGGCCCCGACAAAGTGAGTTGCCGGGACCTTCGCGCCTGACTCGCAGCGTTCGCCCGGACGGCCATCGCACGCCGCAGGAACAAGGATCCGCGCTACAATAACCCGCTAAACAATGCACACGGTATAGGCTGACTGCCGATCGGGCGCAGCCGGCCAGCAAACCGCCTGGGGGACTTATGCACTCGAATGTCGCGCCTGAACGTTCCTCCGAAATCAAGCTGATCCGGCCATTGCTCGTTGTCTTCGTTGCCGTCATCGCCGCCTCGGCGCTGCCGCTGGTTTTTCATCTGCTGGCCGCGCCGAGCGCTTCGCCGCCCGGCTACGGCGTCGTTTTCGCGATGCTCGCCTTCGCCGCGCTGGCGCTGCTCGCCAGTATCTGGGTCGTCCGGCGCGCTTTGCTCACGACGCTCGTCGACATCGACCGGATTCTGCACAAGGCGGCCTCCGGCGACGGCGATCTCTCTGCCGACGCGCTCGTCCATGAAGCATCCGCGCTTTCTGCCCTCAGCCGCAATTACAACGCGCTGATGAGCAAGCTGCGCACGCTGATCGACCATATTCGCAGCCAGACGGTGAACATCGCCTCGGGTTCGGCCGAACTCACGCAACACCTCAATACTGCGGCGAGTG
>JBBRXI010000185.1:0-5378 GCA_038248575.1 Burkholderiales bacterium
CGGCTGTTCTTGACCTTGCGCCCCTCCTGGTACGAGGCGTTGTTGCGAAAGCTGCGCTGCTTGGCGTCCTTGTAGGCCTTGGCGCAGCGGATCGCTGCGCCGCAGCGAACGATATAGACGGTCGCTTCCTTACCGCTCATCAGTTGACCGATCACCTCGTCAACGAGACCTTCCTCGACGAGCGCGGCGAGCCGTTTGGGAGTTTTCAAATTAATCCATCGTTGGCTGGTAATCGACCATTGTCGCCGACGGCAGCGGGTGCGGCAAGTCTGCTGCGCCGCGCCGGTCCGTGCCCGGCGTAGGAAAAAGACCATGTGAATGGAAAGGCTTTTATGACGCTGTCCGTGAATCGCGTTAAAGTTCACCTTTCGCCGGACCTCAGATTTCCAACCATGCGTATCACCGCGATCGTCGGCTGCTTCGCCGCCTGTCTAGTTGTTGCCTCCTGCGCCGTCGGGCCAGACTACGCGCGCCCCGCCGCCGGCGCGCCGGGGCAGTGGCAGGCGAGCCTGCCGCACGCCGGCAAGCCGGCGCTGCTCGTCGACTGGTGGCGGCAATTTGACGATCCGCTGGTCGCCGTGCTGATCGAGCGCAGCGCGCGCGACAACCCGACGCTGGAGCAGGCGCTCGCCCGTATCCGGCAAAGCCGGGCCGGGCTCGGCGTGGCGCGCAGCGCGCTGTTCCCGAGCGTTGATCTTGCCGCCAGCCGCACGCGCAGCGGCGGTGAGCCCGCATTCGAGCAGACCGCCGCGCGTACGACCTTCGACGCGGCGTGGGAAATCGATCTCTTCGGCGGCAACCGCCGCGCCAGCGAGGCAGCGCTCGCCCGTTTGTCGGGCGCACGCTTCGCCTGGCACGAGGCACGCGTCTCGCTCGCCGCCGAAGTCGCCCTCAACTATCTCGGCCTGCGTGCCTGCGAGGCGCGTTTCGCCGACGCCGAAAGCGATCTCGCCTCGCGGCGCGCGACGCGCGAACTCACGCTACGCAAAGTCGAGGCCGGCTTTAGCGCGCCGGCCGACGGCGCGCTGGCGCAGGCGAGCGCGGCCGATACCGCGACGCGTCTGCTGGCGCTGCGCGTCGATTGCGAGATCAGCATCAAGGCGCTGGTCGCGCTGACCGGCATGGCCGAGCCCGAGTTGCGCAGCGAGCTTGCCGCGCGCCGGGGCCGGCTGCCGCTACCCGCAGCGCTGGTCGTCGATGAGCTGCCGCTCCGCGTGCTCAGCGCGCGGCCAGACATCGCGGTCGCCGAGCGCGCGCTGGCCGCTGCGAGCGCCGAGGTCGGGCTCGCCGAAGCGGCGCGCTACCCGCGTCTGAGTCTCTTCGGGGCGATCGGCCAGCAGCGGCAAACGCTCGCCGGGCTGACCGCCAATGGCGCTTTCTGGTCCTTTGGTCCGGCGCTCGATTTGCCGATCTTCGACGCCGGACGGCGGGCGGCCAACGCCGACGCGGCGCGGGCGCGCTACGACGAAGCGCTCGCTGGCTACAAGGCGGTGGTACGCCGTGCCGTGCGCGAAGTCGAGGAGGCGCTGGTACGCCTGTCCACTGCGGCCGAACGCGAAGCCCAGGCGGCGCTTGCCGCCGAGCGTTATGCCGCCGTATTCAACGCCGCCGACCAGCGCTGGCAGGTCGGCCTCGGCTCGCAGATCGAGCTTGAAGACACGCGCCGGCTGGCGATCGCCGCGCGCAGCCAGCATATCGGCGTGCACTACGACAGCATCGCCGCATGGATCGGCCTCTACCGCGCCGTCGGCGGCGGCTGGACGGCGGACCTCGAGCCGGCCGGCGCACCCGGCTCCTGATTCCGGCGACCTGATGCACAATCGAAAGACCCGCCCATGACCGCGTTTCGTTTCTCCCGCTCCCGCCTTCTGCTGCTCGTCGCGGTGCTTGTCGCCGTCGCCGTCGCCGCCCTCGTCGTGCGCGGGTTCGCCGCGCACAAGGCTCAGCCGGAGGCGGGAAGCGCTGCGACCCAGGCGGCCAAGGCCGCGCTCACCGTGACGACGATCGTTCCCGCGTTTGCCGAGTGGCCGCAGCAGATCACCGCGAGCGGCAGCGTCGCGGCCTGGCACGAAGCGATCATCGGCAGCGAGATTGGCGGCTTGCGCATTACCGCGGTACCGGTGAACGTCGGCAACCACGTTAAAAAGGGTGACGTACTCGCGCGTCTGCAGAGTGAGACGATCGCCGCCGAAGGCGAGCAGACACGCGCCAGCATGGCCGAAGCCGAAGCCGCGTCCGCCGAGGCGCAGGCCAACGCCGCGCGCGCGCGGCAGATCCAGGCGAGCGGCGCGCTCAGCGCGCAGCAGATCGCCCAGTACCTGACCGCCGAGCAGACGGCGCGGGCACGCGTCGCGGTGCAGAAGGCACGCCTGCACGCCGACGAGCTGCGCCTTGCGCAGACACGCATCCTGGCGCCCGACGACGGAACGATCTCGGCGCGTCTGGCAACGCTCGGCGCCGTCGTCCAGCCGGGACAGGAGCTCTTCCGCCTGATCCGCCGCGACCGGCTCGAATGGCGCGCCGAACTGCCGGCTACCGAACTCGCCCGGGTTCGCCCGGGAATGGTGGCGAGCATCGTCACTCCGGGCAAGGGCCGCGTCGCCGGCCGCGTACGCATGGTCGGCCCGACGCTCGATGCGCAGACGCGCATGGGCGTCGTCTACGTCGACCTCGACGGCCAGGGGGCGAGCGCTGGCATGTTCGCCAGCGGCGAGATCGCGATCGGCCGCGCCCGCGTGCTGACGCTGCCGCAGAGCGCGGTGCTGCTGCGCGACGGTTTTTCGACGGTGTTTCGCGTCGGTCCCGAGAATCGTGTGAGCGAAACGCGGGTCGAGGTCGGCGCGCGCTCGGGCGATCGCCTGGCGGTCGCCGCCGGGCTCGAGCCGGGCGCTGCGGTCGTCGCCAGTGGTGTCGGCTTTCTCGCCGACGGCGACGTCGTGCGCGTCGTCGAAGCGCACGTGCCACGCGCAGCGCTTGCGCCGCCGGCCAGCCAGTGAGGCTCGGCAATGATCAACGTCTCCTCGTGGTCGATCAAGAACCCGATACCGGCGGTTCTTCTCTTCATCATGCTGACGCTGGCCGGACTCATGAGCTTTCACGCCATGAAGATTCAAAACATGCCGGACATCGATTTTCCGATGGTCGTCGTCAGCGCCGCGTTACCCGGTGCGGCGCCGGCTCAGCTCGAAACCGAAGTGGCGCGCAAGATCGAGAACTCGGTCGCCGCGCTGACCGGCGTCAAGCACATCTACACGCTGATCCAGGACGGCATGGTCACCGTCACCGTCGAGTTCCGCCTCGAAAAGTCCACACAGGAGGGACTCGACGACGTCCGCGACGCCGTTCAACGCATCCGCGCCGACCTGCCCGGCGACCTGCGCGACCCGACGATCACCAAGTCGAACCTCGCCGGAACGCCGATCCTGACCTATACCGTTGCCTCGACGCGAATGGACCCCGAGGCGCTTTCGTGGTTCGTCGATAACGATATCGCCAAGGCCATGCTCAGCGTGCGCGGCGTCGGCGCCGTCGCCCGCGTCGGCGGCGTGACGCGTCAGGTGCGCGTCGACCTCGACCCCGACCGCCTGCTGGCGCTCAAGGCGACGGCCTCGGACATTTCGCGCCAGTTGCGCCAGATCCAGCAGGAAGCGTCGGGCGGGCGCGCCGACGTCGGCGGCGCCGAGCAGTCGGTGCGCCTGATCGGCACGGTGCACACTGCCGACGAACTCGCGCGCATGGATATTCCGCTCGCCGACGGCCGGCGCATCCGCCTCGGCGAAGTGGCGAAGGTCGCCGACACGGTCGCCGAGCAACGCAGCGCGGCCTTCCTCAACGGCACGCCGGTGGTCGGCTTCGAGATCGTCAGGAGCCGCGGCGCCGGCGAAGTCGACGTGATGGACGGCGTGCGCGCAGAGATCGCCCGGCTCAAGGCCAAGCACCCCGACCTGACGGTCAATGAAGCATTCAACTTCGTCGATCCGATCGTCGAGAATTACGAGGGTTCGCTGGCGCTGATGTACGAAGGCGCAGCGCTCGCCGTGCTCGTCGTCTGGCTGTTCCTGCGCAACTGGCGGGCGACGCTGGTCGCGGCGACGGCGCTGCCGCTCTCGATCATCCCGACCTTCGCCGTAATGTACCTGTTCGGTTTCACGGTCAACGTCGTGACGCTGCTCTCGCTCTCGCTCGTCGTCGGCATCCTGGTCGACGACGCGATCGTCGAAATCGAGAACATCATCCGCCACCTCGGCATGGGCAAGAGCCCCTACCAGGCGGCGATGGAAGCTGCCGACGAGATCGGCCTGGCGGTGATCGCGACGACCTTCACGCTGATCGCCGTTTTTCTGCCGACCGCCTTCATGACCGGCGTCGTCGGCAAGTTCTTCGTCCAGTTCGGGTGGACTGCGGCGATCGCCGTCTTCTTCTCGCTCGTCGTGGCGCGCATGCTGACGCCGATGATGGCCGCTTACCTCTTGCAGCCGAATACGCGTGCGCACCGCGAGGCGCGCTGGGAGCGGCTTTATATGCGCCTGGCGCCCTGGTGCCTGAAGCACCGCGTCAAGACCTCGCTGATCGCCGCGCTGTTTGTCTTCGGCACGCTGCTCGGCCTGACGCCGCTCCTGCCGACCGGTTTCATCCCGCCCGACGACCTGTCGCAGACGCAGGTCGCGCTGACGCTCCCGCCGGGCAGCACCTTTGCGCAGACGCTGGCGCTCGTCAAGCAGGCCGAATCGCTGGTCGGCCAGCATCCACAAATCAAGACCATCTATACCGCGATCGGCGGCGGCGCGTCGGGCAGCGATCCCTTCGCGGCACAGGGCGCCGCCGAGGTGCGCAAGGCGACGCTGACCATCAACCTGACGCCGCGCAAGGAGCGCGGCGGCATCAGCAAACAGAGCGTCGAAGCCGACCTGCGCCGCGACCTCGAAGTGCTCGCCGGCGTGCGCGTGCGCGTTGGCCTCGGCGGCAGTTCGGAGAAATACCAGCTGGCGCTCACGGGCGACGACGGCCGGGTGCTGATCGAGCACGCGCGCCGCGTCGAGCGCGAATTGCGCACGATTCCAGGCGTCGGCAACGTCATCTCGAGTTCGAGCCTGGTTCGTCCCGAGCTCGAGATCCGTCCCGATTTTGCGCGCGCCGCCGACCTCGGCGTGACCTCCGAAGCGATCGCCGACACGGTGCGCGTCGCCACCGCCGGCGACTACGACCAGGCGCTCGCCAAACTCAATCTCACGCAACGTCAGGTGCCGATCGTCGTCAAGTTGCGCGACGAGGCGCGCGCCGACCTCGAACTCGTCGCCCGGCTGACGATTCCCGGACGCCACGGGCCGGTGCCGCTGTCCAGCGTCGCCGACATCCGCCTGGTCGGCGGGCCGGCGCAG
>JBBRXI010000186.1:0-5355 GCA_038248575.1 Burkholderiales bacterium
CAGGAGAAGCGTCATGATGATCGCCGTGCTGCTTGTTTCCTTTTTTCTGTTGATCATCCTGAGGGTGCCAATTTCGTTCTCTTTGCTGATCAGTTCCTTAATTTACCTGACCGGCGCCGGCATCAGCCCGATCGTCGCGGTGCAGCGCATGGCGATGGGAATCGGAGACAGCTTTCCCCTGATGGCCGTCCCGTTCTTCATCCTGGCCGGCAACATCATGAATTCTGGCGGCATAACCCGACGCATTTTCGATTTCGCCAATAAGGTCGTCGGACATATAACCGGCGGGCTCGGTCATGCAAACATCTTGGCCAGCGTCATCTTCTCCGGCATGTCCGGCACCGCCATCGCCGACGCCGGCGGGCTCGGCGCCATCGAACTGAAAGCCATGAAGGACGCCGGCTACGACGAGGACTTCAGCCTTGCCATCACCGGCGCATCCTCCATCATCGGCCCGATCATTCCCCCCAGCGTTCCCGCCGTCGTGTTCGGCGTCATCGCCGGCGTTTCGATCGGCAAACTCTTCATCGCCGGGATCATCCCTGGAATCATCATGGCTTTCGCGATGGGGATCTTTGTCTATGTTGAAAGCAAGCGGAAGAACTACCCCAAGACGAAAAAAGCCACCTCCACGGAACTCGCGATAGCCGTCAAGGAATCGTTCTTTACGCTCATGACGCCCGTTATCATCCTGGGCGGCATCGTCGGTGGCGTCTTCACGCCCACCGAAGCGGCGATGATCGCTGTCATCTATTCGCTCATCCTCAGCTTCGTTTACAAGGAAATCGGAATCAAGGATATTCCGCGCCTCCTGCTCGAAACGATCAACAGCACCGTGAGCGTCATGCTCATCGTGTCCTGCGCGTCCCTGTTCGCCTGGATACTCGCCAGCGCTCAAGTCCCGCAGATGCTTGCTTCATTCTTCCTGGACACGATGCCGAACAAGTACGTCGCGCTTCTTGTCATCAACCTGCTGCTCTTCGTGGCAGGTACCTTCATGGAGACCATCTCCGCGATCACTATCCTGACGCCGGTTCTGATGCCCGTCGTCGTCAACTTCGGCATCGATCCGGTCCACTTCGGTATCGTCATGATTCTCAACCTCATGATCGGCCTGCTCACGCCGCCGGTCGGGATGGTCCTTTATGTGCTCGCGGGAGTCTCCAAGGTACCCTTCGAACGGATCTCCAGAGTTATCTGGCCGTACATCGTCGTGCTGTCCATCGTGCTCCTCGTTATAACCTACGTGCCGGATATCGTGCTGTTCCTGCCGAACCTACTTTTCAAGTAATAGGAGTCCCGCATCATGGAGAAAAGATTCGAAGGAAAAGGTGCCATCGTGACCGGCGGCGGTTCGGGCATCGGCAAGGCGGTCGCGCTGTGCCTGGCGCGCGAAGGCGCCTCCGTTCTGGTGGCCGACATCCAGGACGACAAGGCCCGGGAAACGGTGGAAGCAATACGGAAAGCGGGCGGAAAAGCAGACTCGATCAAGGTCGATCTGGCGGACGTTACGCAGATCGAGGCGATGACGGCGACCGCCGTAAAGTTGTGGGGGCGGCTGGATATTCAGGTGAATTCGGCCGGTCTGGTCAAGAGTCAGAACTTCCTCGAAGTGACCGAAGCGGACTACGACCGCGTCGTCGATGTCAATATGAAGGGCACCGCCTTCTGCCTGCAGAAGACCTGCGCGCAGATGTTGGCCCAGATTCCGGCGGACAAGCGCGATCTGGAGGCCGCAGATCGCTGCAACGGGAAAATCGTCAATCTCTCCTCCATCTCCGGGCGACACGGCCGGGCGTACCAACTGCAGTACGCCGCCTCCAAGGCCGCCGTCATCAGCCTGACCCAGTCGGCCGCGCTCGCCTTCGCACGCTACGGCATCAACGTGAACGCCATCTGTCCCAGCGTCGTCAAGACGCCCATGTGGGCTCAGAATGTCGCGGACAAGGTGAAATCGCTCGGCGTAGACCCGGTGAAGGATTCCGCCGAATTCATAGCGCGGATACCCATGAAGCGGCCGGGAACGGAAGAGGAGATGGCGGCGGCCATCTGCTTCCTGTGTTCGTCAGACGCCGATTACATCACCGGGCAGACGCTCAACGTCGACGGTGGCTTCGAGATGAACTAAAGAAAGAACGCATGAAATATCCCTTCGGCAATGATCCGAAAAAAATAGAAGGCAGCAAGAAATGATGGGCGCGCGATTCGGTTTCGCATCCTCTGGTCGGCTTTTCGTATAAAAGTTGGCTTCCCTGAACGACTTCACAGGGTGTTTTGGTCCGTGAAGTCCGCGCTGTCCTAGGGTGCAGCGGGGCCTCGGTGCGACTGCACAACAGCGGCCAATCGTCCTGGTTGTCCAGAAAGTGCCGGCCGAGATTCAAAGCGGTGATCTGGCGAAGCTTGCCGCCAATACGTTAGCGGAAGAGCGAGCGCGGAAACCCGGCATTTACCACTTGGTTGCCCAATTTATGAAGGCTTACTGCCTGTGAGTTTTAGGAGCGTGAAATGAACAACAAAATGGTTGGCCTCGTTAAAACCGCTGACGGCGTCGGCAACATGGAGCTGCGCGAACTGCCGATCCCCGAGCCGGAAGCCGGGCAGGTTCAGATCCAGGTCGTCGCCACGGGTATCTGCGGGTCAGATTTGCATATCTACCATTCAGATATCGACCTCGCAATGAAATTGCCAGTGATTACCGTACACGAATTTTCCGGCGTCGTCACCAAACTCGGCGAAGGGGTCGACAGTGTCCAGGTCGGCGATCGTGTGTCCGGGATTACCTCGTTCTACACCTGCGGCAAATGCATCAACTGCAAGACTGGGAAAACCAATATCTGCCAGCACAAGAAACTCATCGGCTATTGGTACGACGGTGCCTTTGCCAACTACATCGTCATACCGGAAATCAACGTCCAGAAGCTGCCCGACAATGTGAGCTTCCACGAAGGCGCGGTCCTCGAACCACTGTGCTGCGCGATCGAGGCGGTCATCGAACTGACCCGCGTCAAGCCCGAGGACCTCGTTGTCGTCATGGGGCCGGGGCTGATCGGCCAGCTTACGGCGCAGCTGGCCCAACTGTGCGGTGGCCGCGTGATCATTGTCGGCACCAACAAGGATCAGAACCGGTTGGCGCAGGCAACGGGGCTCGGAATCCATCAGGCGGTCAATCTTGAAACGGATGATCTTGCCAAAATCGTCACTGAATTGAGCGGCGGCCTTGGCGCCGACGTCGTCTTCGAATGTTCGGGCGCCGCGGCCGCGGCGCGCTCTGGCCTGCAAATTCTGCGCAAGGGCGGGCAATACACGCAGGTCGGCCTGTTCGGCAAGCCGATCGAAATCAACTACGAGCTGATCGCCTACAAGGAAGCCAAAGTCACCGGCTCGCTCGGCCAGAATTGGCTCAACTGGAACCTGGCGATCAAGCTGCTCAAGAACAAGCGCATCGAGGTATTGCCGCTCGTTTCCGACATCCTGCCGCTCGACCGCTGGGAGGAAGGATTCGAAAAATTCGCCAAGGGCTCGGGTCTTAAGATTCTCCTCGAGCCGATCGCCAGACTGCCGTAAATCGAGCTGCTTCAGTCAAACAAAACCAGGAGAACGCATTGGCCTTACCAGACGCAAGCAGGGCCGCTCTCGAGCGGCTCTGCAAGGGCTTCCGCCAGCAGCTGATGACACTGCTGCACGGCATTCAGACCGGACACCCGGGCGGCTCGCTGTCGTCGGCCGAGATCATGACGACGCTCTACTTTGAAAAGCTCAAGGTCGACGCGAAGAACCCGAAGGATCCGCACCGCGACCGTTTTGTCCTCGGCAAAGGCCACGCCGCGCCGATGCTCTACATGATCCTCGCCGAAAAGGGTTTCTTCGCGAAGGACGAACTCGGCACGCTGCGTCAGCTCGACAGCAAGCTCCAGGGTCATCCGTGCGCGCTCAAAACCTGCGGCGTCGAATTGTCCACCGGCCCGCTCGGCCTCGGCCTGCCGGCTGGCCTCGGCATGGCGCTCGGCGCCAAGCTCGATCAACTCGACTACCACACCTACGTGCTGATGGGCGACGGGGAGTTGCAGGAAGGCATCGTCTGGGAAGCGGCGATGTCGGCGGCCAAGTTCAAGGCCGACAACCTGACGGTGATCGTCGACAACAACGGCGTCCAGCTTGACGGAACCTGCGAAGAGATCATGCCGATGGGCGACATCGGCGCCAAATGGCGCGCCTTCGGCTGGCACGTGATCGCCATCGACGGCCACGACGTCGGACAGATCAGCGATGCCATCGACGCCGCCAAGGCGGTGCGCGGCCAGCCGACGGTGATCGTCGCCAAGACGATCAAGGGCAAGGGCGTCTCGTTCATGGAGGGCAAGAGCACCTGGCACGGCAAACCGATCAGCAAGGACGAATACACCAACGCAATGAGCGAACTTGAGGAAAACGCATGAGCGCCGTGAAGAGAGCCATCCGCGACGTCTATGGCGAGACGCTCGCCGAACTCGGTCGCGAGAACCCGAACATCGTCGCGCTTGACGCCGACGTCGGCAGTTCGAGCAAGAGCATCATCTTTGGCAAGGAGTTTCCCAAACGCTACTTCAACGTCGGCGTTGCCGAAGCCAACATGGTGGCCATGGCAGCGGGTCTCGCGACGACCGGCAAGATCCCGTTCGCCAACACCTTCGCCGCGTTCATGGTCCTGCGCGCCGCCGACCCGGTGCGCAGCCTGATCGCCTACACCCGGCTCAACGTCAAGCTCGCCGGGACCTACGCCGGGCTCTCGGACTCCTACGACGGCGCCAGCCACCACGCGATTGCCGACATCGCCTTCATGCGCTCCTTGCCGAACATGACGGTGATTTCGATTTCCGACCCGGTCGAGGCCGAGCTGGTAACACGCGCTGCAGCCGCTTTCGTCGGTCCGGTCTATCTGCGCCTGTCGCGCGCCGAAGTGCCGGTCGTTTTCGACAAGGCGAGCTACGACTTTCAGATCGGCAAGGGCGTGACCGTCGCGCCAGGCTCGGACGTGACCATCGTCGCCACCGGCTACATGCTGGTTAAAGCGCTCGAAGCGGCCGAACTGCTCGCCGCCAAAGGCATCTCGGCGCGCATCGTCAACATCCACACGATCAAGCCGATCGACCGCGAGCTCCTGATCCGCTGCGCGCAGGAAACCGGCGCGATCGTCACCGCCGAGGAGCACAACGTCTACGGCGGTCTTGGCAGCGCGGTCGCCGAGGTGCTGGCGCAGAGCTGTCCGGTGCCGATGGAGTTTGTCGGCATCGAGGACACCTTCGCCGAGTCGGGCGACTACGAGAAACTGCTCGCCAAGTACGGCCTGTCGGCCGCGCACATCGCCGCGCGCGCCGA
>JBBRXI010000187.1:0-5352 GCA_038248575.1 Burkholderiales bacterium
AACAACGGTGAGTTCTTCGATTCGATGCGCCGTTGAGCGGCCGTTCTTTCCTTCCCGCCTTGATTGCAAATTGCAAAAGAATCAAGGATAAATACCCGCTTTTCCGGAGCCGGTCACCGAAGTAACCCTGATTACATCGAGCCGGTTCGATTGCCTAGAGGAATCCCAGATGAAAGCCAAGATCCACCCCGAGTACAAAGAAATTGAAGTCACCTGCTCGTGCGGCAGCGTCTTCAAGACGAATTCGACGATGAAGAAAGCGCTTCACGTTGAAGTCTGTTCGGCTTGCCATCCGTTCTACACCGGCAAACAGAAGATCATCGACACGGCCGGTCGCGTCGAGAAATTCAACAAGAAGTACGGCGCGATGCACAAACCGGCTTGAAGCCGACGATGAGTTCGCGTGGACTCAGCAAAAAGGCAGCCACGCGGCTGCCTTTTTCGTTTGCTCCAGCACGCGTTTCCTGACCGAATCGACCGGCCCATGCCCTTCCTCCCGGAACAGCCGCGCTTCAAAGGCATTTCTCTGCCGCCGGCCGGCTGGACGCTGGCCGTCCTGCTCGCGCTCTACATCTTCACCGGCCTGATCGGCCACGATCCGTGGAAAACCGACGACGCCATTACGATCGGCATCGCCCACGACATGCTTTCCGGCGGCAACTGGCTGATGCCGCATCTGGCCGGCCGTCCCTATCCCGACGCGCCGTTTTACTACTGGACCGCCGCGGCATTTGGCCAGCTTTTCTCGTGGCTGCTGCCCGAGCACGAAGCGCTGCGCCTGGCCAGCGGCCTGTATACCCTGCTCGCGCTCGAGTTCATCCTGCTCGCCGCGCGTGAATTGCACGGGCGCGACTACGCGGCGGCGGCGCCGCTGATCCTCGCCGGCAGCATCGGCTTCCTCTTTCACGCCCACGAAGCCCAGCCGATGCTCGCCGCGCTGACCGCGCATACCGCCGCCTACTGGGCGCTGATCCTGCTGCCGCGCCGGCCGCGTTTTGCGGCGCTGGTCTTGGCCGCGGCGCTGGCCCTCGGTTTTCTCGCCAACGGCGTGCTGCCGGTGCTGACGCTGCTGCCGGTGACGATCTTTTCACTGTGCGCAAACGGCGAGCGCAAAAGCAGCGCGCTACACCTGCTCATGGCGCTGGCGCTCGCCACGCTGCTCTGCGCTGCCTGGCTGTTGGCGCTCACCTTCGCTTCAGCCGAGTATTCAGCGGCCTTCTGGCGCAGCGAACTGGCCAGCCTGAGCAAGGTCGTGCACGCCTGGACCAACATCCCGCGCTACCTCAACCTCTTGCTCTGGTACGCCTGGCCGGCGCTGCCGCTGGCGGCATGGACGCTGTGGTCGAAACGCCATGTGCTGACCAGCCGGCCGCTGGCGCTGCCGACACTCTCCTTCGTCTCGGTGCTGGCCATTCTTGGCGTGCTCGTCGAAGTGCGCAGCGCGCCGGCGCTGCTGCTGCTGCCGCCGCTGGTGCTGCTCGCGGTGCCCGGCGTCGCCAGCTTGCGGCGCGGCGCGGCGAACGCCTTCGACTGGTTCGCGATGATCACCTTCAGCCTGTTTGCCGTCATCGTCTGGGTCGTCTGGTGCGCCATGGTCTTCGGCTGGCCCGAACGGCTGGCGCGCCAGGCGGTGCGTCTCGAACCCGGTTTCGTCGGCGTTTTTGACGTCGCCGCCTTTGTCTTTGCACTGCTCGCGACGCTCGTCTGGCTGTGGATAATCGTCACCAGCCCACGCTCGCCAATGCGCGGCGTTATGCACTGGATGGCCGGCCTGACGCTGTTCTGGTTGCTGGTCGCCGCGCTGTGGATGCCGTGGATCGACTACGGCAAAACCTACCGTCCGCTTTCGGCGTCCCTAGCCAAGGCCTTGCCGGCCACAGTCGGCTGCATCGCCAACGCCAACCTGCCCGACGCCATCCTCGCTTCGTTCGATTATTTCGACGCGATCCGCACCGTCCCGCTGCGTGAGCCCGCCAGCCAGCGCTGCGAATGGCTGCTGGTACTCGGCCAGGCACGCGACCCGGCGGCGATCCGCACGGCCGGCTGGCGCCCGGTCTGGGAAGGCAAGCGGCCGAGCGACCGACGCGACAGCGAGAAAGTGCGGCTCTACCGACGCGCGGTGAAAAAGTCGGCGCCCGCCGCCTTGTCCGAAATAGACGTTGAACCGCCCAAGGACGCCCCGGCGCGCTGACCGGCAAACGCTTACAGTTTGATGAAGTGCTCGCGGTAATAGGCCAGTTCGGCAATCGACTCGCGGATATCAGCGAGCGCCGTATGCGCGCCCTGCTTGCAAAAGCCCTTGGCGAGCTCCGGTTTCCAGCGCCGACACAGCTCCTTGAGCGTGCTCACGTCGAGGTTGCGATAGTGGAACCAGGCTTCGAGTTGCGGCATGTAGCGCGCCATGAAGCGCCGGTCCTGTCCGATCGAATTACCGCACATCGGGCTCGCGCCGCTCGGCAAATAGTCCTGCACGAAGACCAGCGCGGCTGCCTCAACGGCCGCTTCGTCGAGCGTCGAGGCGCGCACGCGTTCGATCAGTCCCGAGCGGCCGTGCGTGTTCTTGTTCCAGTCGTCCATCGCCGCGAGTTGGGCGTCGCTTTGGTGTACGACCCAGGCCGGCGATTCGGCGACCATCGCAAGATCGCTGTCGGTGACGACGATCGCCAGTTCGATGATGCGTTCGCGTTCCGGGTCGAGCCCGGTCATTTCCATGTCGAGCCAGACCAGATGATTCGCGTTCTGTGCCATATAATTGTCCGCTTCTCTCAAACCGGCATTTTCGCACAGGTCAATGACCAACACCTTTTCGCTCGTCTTCGTTCTTGCCCTGCTCCTCATGATCGCTCTGCGCCGCTATCTGGCGCAGCGCCAGATCGCCTATGTGACGGCGCATCGCGCAGCCGTTCCCGAGCAGTTTGCCGGAACCATCGCACTGGCGGCGCACCAGAAGGCCGCCGATTACACGATCACCCGAACGCGCTTTGGCCGCGTGGCGCTCGCCATCGAGGTCGTCGTCCTGCTCGCCTTGACCTTCGGCGGCGGACTGCAGGCGGCGCACGACTTCTGGAACGCGCGGCTCAGCGGTTTGCCCTACGGACTCGCACTGATCTTCAGCGTCATTGCCGTTTCCTCGCTCGTCGATCTGCCGCTGGCGCTCTATCGCCAGTTTGTCATCGAAGAGAAGTTCGGCTTCAACCGCATGACGCTCCGGCTTTTCATCGTCGATCTGATCAAGCAGACGGCGCTCGGCCTGATCATCGGCACGCCGTTACTGCTCGCCGTCCTCTGGTTGATGGGCGAGATGGGCAGCCTGTGGTGGCTTTACGTCTGGCTGTTCTGGTCAGGCTTCAACCTGCTCATGCTGTTCATCTATCCGACCTGGATCGCGCCGCTCTTCAACCGTTTTTCGCCGCTCGAAGACGCGCCGCTCAAAGCACGCATCGAAGCGCTTCTGCAGCGCTGCGGCTTTGCCGCTTCCGGGCTGTTCGTGATGGACGGCTCGAAACGCTCGAACCACGGCAACGCCTACTTCACCGGCTTTGGCAAGACCAAACGCATCGTCTTCTTCGACACCCTGCTCGGCCGCCTGCAGCCGGCCGAGGTCGAGGCCGTACTCGCCCATGAACTCGGGCACTTCAAGCACCGGCACGTGACGCAACGACTGGTCCTCATGTTCGCCATGTCGCTGGCCTTCCTCGCCGTGCTCGGGCAACTGATCGACGCCGAGTGGTTCTTCCGCGGGCTCGGCGTACAGGCGCAAAACACTTCACTGGCGCTGGTCCTCTTCTTTCTCGCCGCACCGGTATTCACCTTCCTGCTCACCCCCTTGCTGAGCGTGCTTTCGCGCCGGCACGAATTTGCCGCCGACCGTTACGCCGCGCAGAATGCGTCGGCCGACGATCTCGTCGGCGCGCTGACCAAGCTCTACGAGGATAACGCTTCGACGCTGACGCCGGATCCGCTGCATTCGCTGTTTTACGACTCGCACCCGCCCGCCGCATTGCGCATCGCACGCCTGCAGGACGCCGCCCCGGCGCAGGAATCCGTTTGAACAACCAGGGCACGATCGTCGCCGCGCACGGGCGGCAATACCTCGTTGAACTCGATGACGGGGAGAAGCTGCTCTGTTTCCCGCGCGGCAAGAAAAGCGAACTGGCCTGCGGCGACCGGGTCATCATCCAGCGCGGCGGCGACGGGCCGGGCGTCATCGATGCAGCGGGGCCGCGCCGCACCCTGCTCTATCGCTCGAACGATTTCAAACAAAAACTGATCGCCGCCAACGTCACGCAGATCGTCGTCGTCGTCGCCAGCGAACCGTCGTTTTCCGACGAACTCATCAGCCGCTGCCTGGTCGCCGCCGAAAGCCAGGACATGAAGGCGCTGATCGTGCTCAACAAATGCGACCTTGCCGAACGCGTCGCCGCGGCGCTCGCCGCGCTCGCCCCTTTCGAGCGACTCGCCTACCCGATCCTCCGGCTCTCGGCACGCGCCGACGTCGCGGCCCTGCGCCCGCACCTCGCGGGTCAGACGAGCGTCCTCGTCGGCCAGTCCGGAATGGGCAAATCGACGCTGATCAACGCCCTGCACCCCGGCGCCGCGGCGCCGACGCGCGAGATTTCGGCAGCGCTCGACAGCGGCAAGCACACCACAACACACGCCACGCGCTATCGGCTCGACGCCAACTCGGCGCTGATCGACTCGCCCGGCCTGCAGGAGTTCGGCCTGGCCCATCTGTCCGTGGCGGACATCGAAAGTGGCTTTCCCGAAATTCGCCCGCTGCTCGGCCACTGCCGTTTTCGCAATTGCCGACACGACCGCGAACCGGACTGCGCGATCCACGCCGCCGTGCGCGCAGGCCAGATCGATTCACGCCGCTACGCGCACTTTCGCACGCTGTGCGGCGAATGCCGCTAAAAACAATTTCCCTTCATGAGCGATCTCATCATCCGCCGCACGCACGGCAAGACGCCGAACGAGGCACGCGCCGCCGCCGAGCACATCGCCGCTCAGCTTGCCGAGAAGTTCGATCTGAAGACCGCCTGGGAGGGTGGGCAACTACGTTTCAAACGCCCCGGCGTCGCCGGCGAACTGACGCTTACCGGTACGCAAGCGATTCTGACGATTCGCCTTGGTGCTGGCAGCGCTCAAACCGGCGATCGAACGCGAAGTCGTACAGTATCTCGACGAGAACTTTGCCGTCTGAGCGGCGAATCAGCGCTTCGCCCGGCCTGAACGCTAGCGCGCAGGCCGTTTGACAAGCGGCGAATCCATCGCCGCGACGCAGCGCTGGAGCGTCCGCGCCTGCTCGGCGGACGATTTTCCGACCAGCTCGCAGTCTTCGCCAACGCGTAG
>JBBRXI010000188.1:0-5349 GCA_038248575.1 Burkholderiales bacterium
GAGGTACTTTTCCTCGATGACCACCGAGATTTTTATCTCGGACGTCGAGATCATCTGGATATTGATTCCTTCGGCGCCGAGCGCCTTGAACATCTTGCTCGCCACACCCGGATGTGAGCGCATGCCGACGCCGACGGCCGAAACCTTGCACGTCTTGTTGTCGCCGATGACGCCACGTGCGTTCATCGTCGCGGCGATCGCTTCAAGCAGCCCGTGCGCCTTGTTGTAGTCGCCGCGGTTGACGGTAAACGAGAAATCCGTCGTGCCGTCGTGACTGACGTTCTGGATGATCATATCGACATCGACGTTGGCGTCGGCAATCGGGCCGAGGATCTGGTAAGCGATGCCGGGGCGATCGGGGACGCCCAAAATGGTCAGCTTGGCCTCGTCGCGGTTGAACGCTATTCCGGAGATGATCGGTTGTTCCATGCTCTTTTCTTCCTCAACAGTAATCAGAGTGCCTTCGCCTTCGTCGTCGAAGCTCGAGAGCACGCGGAGTTTGACCTTGTATTTGCCGGCGAACTCGACCGAACGGATCTGCAGGACCTTTGATCCGAGGCTCGCCATCTCAAGCATTTCCTCGAAGGTAATGGTATCGAGCTTGCGCGCGTCGGGAACGACGCGCGGATCAGTCGTATAGACGCCATCGACGTCGGTGTAGATCTGGCACTCGTCAGCCTTCAGGGCGGCCGCCAGCGCCACGGCGGAGGTATCAGAGCCGCCACGGCCAAGGGTCGTGATATTGCCGTTCTCGTCGGCGCCTTGAAAGCCGGCGACGACGACGACATGGCCGGTGGCCAGATCGTCGCGGATGCGCTGATCGTCGATCTGCAGAATACGCGCCTTGGTGAAGGTGCTGTCGGTCAGCACGCGCACTTGCGATCCCGTATAACTCTTGGCTTTGAGCCCCTCTTCGTGCATCGCCATGGCGAGCAGCGCTATCGTCACCTGTTCGCCGGTCGAGGCGATGACGTCGAGTTCGCGCGGGTCGGGAGCGGCGGATATTTCCTTGGCCAGGCCGATCAGGCGATTGGTCTCACCGGACATTGCCGACGGCACAACGATAATGTCATGCCCCTGCGCCTTCCAGCGGGCAACGCGCTTGGCGACGTTTTTGATGCGATCGGTCGTCGCCACGGACGTACCGCCGAACTTCTGAACTATCAGTGCCATTTCAAATCCAATTACTCGTCCGAAAGGATGTGATTCTAACCCAATGCGAGCGCGGAACGTTGCCCTGCTTGACTTTTTCGAACTATAGACCTCGCTACGCGAATGGTCTTTTAAAATGCCACTTGCAACTATAAATGATATCGTTCTATACTGCCGGTGCACAACTGAGTGACATAGCGAAAGTGACGGACCTTGGTCATGGCGACCCTCGATTTTTACTGAATCTCCGATAGGAAAGGATCAACATGAGTAACGCGAAAACCCTCGACAAGACCGAACCGCGCGAGATACGTCGCAAACTGGGTCTGAATCAGCAGCAATTCTGGTCAAAAATCGGCGTCACCCAGAGCGGCGGCTCGCGTTACGAGAGCGGTCGCAACATGCCCAAGCCGGTTCGCGAATTGCTTCGACTGGTGCACGTCGAACAGGTCGATATTCAGCGCATCAAGCGCGAGGACCTCGACATCATCGAATATCTAAAGACTTCGGAAGCGGACTTGTACAAGACGCTGAAAAAATCCGCCAAGAGCAAGAAGAAGACCGCCTAAGCCGCGCTTATCAGGGGTTGCGTACCACGTCCACTCCTGATGATGCGACCCGCCGGGCGAAACATTCGAAACTGTCTGGCGTCACGTTGGAGAGCTTCTCCGCACCCGGTTGCAATGAGGGGCGTGCCAGTCCGTAGAGGAGCACGCCCCTTATTTTTGTCCTGACCGATTCGATAAGTTCTATATAGGCCTGCTGGTCGGCTTCGCTCGGCGCCTTGCCGTCGACGGCGAAATAACAGGTCTGGACCCAGGTCGGCGCCAGTTCAGCGCAGGCGAGCAAGGCCCGCCGGATGCTCGCCGGTGTCAGGCGAACGCCATTGATTGTCGCGATGCCCTCCTCGCTTGCCCGATCCACCTTGAACCACACCTCGCCGTTGATCGCCCCGAGTGCGGCGATTCCCTGACGCACCGGCGGTTTATGCAACAGACTGCCGTTGGTGATCAGCCGCACCTTGATCTCATCGCGCAGCGAAAACTCGCTCAGCACCTTGTCGACGATTCGCACGGCATCAGGAAACTCTGGCGCGCTCGTCGGCTCGCCGTTTCCCGAAAAAGCCACATCGACCAGGCGCCGCGCTTCGGGTGGCGCGTTGCGCGCGAGAAAATCGCCGACCGTCGCCTCCTCGAGGAAGAAACGCAACTCGCTTTCGAGGAGCAGCAAGTCGACCGGCGGCGGTCCGCCGCGCGTCAGATTGGGGACCTGACAATAAACGCAGGCCCAATTGCAGGCGTTATTGGTGTTGAGGTTAATGCCGACCGAAACACCGCCGGCGCGGCGCGAGACGACGGGATAGACGTAGCGCAGGCCGGCACTGTCCCGGCTGTGATCGCTGACGCTCAGCATGGCTCAAACATCGGTAAGGCCTCCTGGGGACCGCGCGCCGAAGCGGGCGGCAATGACCCTCAATGATATAATCCCGGGTCGAAATGTTCCCGAGTTTTTCAATGCTGATCACCCGCCGCCTGGAATTTGATGCCGGTCACCGCATTCCGGATCACAAAAGCCAGTGCCGCCACCTGCACGGCCACCGCTACGCGCTGGAAATCACTCTCGCCGGCGACATCATCCATCAGGACGGCGATTCGGCCAACGGCATGGTCATGGATTTTTCCGAGATCAAATCGCTCGCTCGGCGCCATCTTGTCGATCTGTGGGATCACGCCTTTCTCGCCTATGTCGGCGACCAGCCGGTCGTTAACTTCTTGCAGTCGCTGCCCGAACACAAGACGGTATTGCTCGATTGCATCCCGACCGCCGAAAATCTCGCCGAACGGGCTTTCGCGATACTCGACGGCGTCTATCGCGACACCTACGGCAACCATTTGCGCCTCGAGCGCGTGCGCCTCTACGAGACGCCCAACTGCTGGGCCGACGCGATCCGCAGGGGCGCTCCGGCGGCGTAGCGACGAGCCAACGCAGGCTGTAATTTGCTATGATCAAGCGCTAGTACAACGCGATGCCGGCGACTTGCCGGCGCGCCAAGTGTTTGCAAGCCCGGCGAGTCGATTTTTGTGGTGCTGGTGCCCCCGCGCGGAATCGAACCACGACCTGATGATTACAAATCAACTGCACGACCTTCATGCTACGGGGGCAATCCCGGAAACTGCCGGGCGCATTATATCTGATGCCACCGGGCCCTGCCTATCCGGACTGGCATCGCCAGGCGCCCCTGATGTTATTACAATGACTTTTTTACTCCGATAATCATGGCGACTTTCTCCAATCCATCAGAAATTGCCCGCGAGACATTGAAGCAGTTGATGGCGCGCCGCATGGCACCCTCGCCCGAAAATTATCACGACATTTACCATGAAATCGCCGGAACGACCGACAAGGTCGCCGACGTGTTTCCCGAACGCGAGCTCAAGTCGCTGGCCAGCATGTTGCCGCGCGACAATGCAGTCCAGCAGCGGCTGGCGCGACAGCTCGACCAGGCGCTCAAGGCCGCAAGCTGGGACGAGTACAAGAAGACTCTTGCCGATTTCATCAAGGAACACAGCACCGAGTCCGAGCTGCGCTGGAACGAACTGATCAGCGAACTGTTGCGTCAGTGGGAAGCCAAGCAGGCGAGCCTGACGCCCGCACGCAAGCGTGAGTCGCTCGAACACGTTCTCGCCAGCGCGTCGAAAAACAGCGACATCCTGTTTGGCCGATTGCAGAGCCTGATCAAGTCATGGTCGCAGAATGGCGCCGGTATCGACGAGATCGTACTCGCCAACGACGACGTCGACGCCGTGACGGAAGCGCCCACGCCCAATGGCGCCGCCGCCGTCGCATCGACGTCGCGGGTTGCGGTCAGCCGCGCCAGCGAACTCCTGCCCAAACTGCGCGAACTCTTCGCGTACGTGCTCGAAGCGGTCGTCGCCGCCCCGCTCGACGACGTGCCGGAGCTCGCCGCCGAGGCGCGCGCGATCGCCGCGTCGGTGCGCGGCGCGAATTCGCTGCACGTGATGCAAGACCTGATGACCGCGATCAAGCGCTTTGCCTTCAAGCTCGAGTTCCTCGCGGAAGATCGCAGCGAACTGCACAATGGCTTGCTCAAGCTGCTGCAGCTCATGGTCGACAACGTCAGCGAACTCGTCGTCGACGACCGCTGGCTCAACGGTCAACTCGACATGGTGCGCGAAATCGTCGCGCGACCGATGAACATCCGGTCGATCAACGACGCCGAAAAACGGCTCAAGGAAGTCATCTTCAAGCAAAGCCAAATCAAGCACAGCCTGACCGAGGCCCGCGAAACCCTGAAACACATGCTGGCCGGCTTTGTTGACCATCTGGCCGAGTTTGCCGATTCGACGTCGGATTATCACGACAAGATCGAAGTCTGCGTGCAGAAAATCAGCAAGTCCGACGACGTCAGTCAGTTACAGGACGTTCTCGGCGAAGTCATCAAAGAGACGCGCATCATCCAGATCAACGCACAGCGCTCGCGCGACGACCTGCGTGAGTCGAAACAACGCGTTGAGGAGACCGAAAAACGCATCAACGAACTGCAGAACGAACTCGAGAAGGCAAGCACGCTCGTCCGCCACGACCAGCTCACCGGAACGCTCAATCGCCGCGGTCTTGAAGAATCGTTCGAAAGCGAAGTGGCGCGCTGGAAGCGGCGTAAGTCGCCACTGTGCGTGGCCCTGCTCGACATCGACAACTTCAAGAAACTCAACGACTCGCTCGGCCACGCGGCCGGCGACGGCGCGCTCATCCACCTCGTCACCGTCATTCGCGAGACGCTGCGCCCGCAGGACACGCTGGCGCGCTTTGGCGGCGAAGAGTTCATCATCCTCTTGCCCGACACGCCGCTTGACGACGCCAAGAAAGCGCTCGTCCGCTTGCAGCGCGAGCTGACCAAGCGCTATTTCCTCAACGACAACGAAAAAATCCTCCTTACCTTCAGCGCCGGCGTGACCCAATACCGGACCGACGACGACCAGACCACGGTCATCAAGCGCGCCGACACAGCGATGTACGCCGCCAAGCAAGCCGGCAAGAACCGCGTCGTGGTGGAATAGGCGCGCTCCGGGAATACGTAAATCAGGCATCCTGAATCTGCCCGAGTAAATCTGTTCAGGCTGCCAGCCTTGAATTACCGTCATTCCCGCGGAGGAAGCGGGAATCTGACCGCAGGGA
>JBBRXI010000189.1:0-5329 GCA_038248575.1 Burkholderiales bacterium
GGTTACGCGCGCCTCTCGCCGCTCATCCGCCCGGCGCTCGCCGCGCTCACCGCGGTCGCTGCACAGACGGAAGCCGACGCTGACCGGCTGCGCGCGATCGGCGCGCAGCGCATCAGCGTCTTGGGCAACATCAAGTTTGACGTCACGCCGGCGCCCGAGAAAATACAGCTTGGCAGGGACTGGCGCAGCGCCCTCGCCGGCCGGCCGGTGTGGCTCGCGGCGAGTACGCGCGAAGGCGAGGAGCCGCTGATCCTCGACGCCTTCGCGGCAATCGATCGCCCCGACCTGCTTCTAGTCCTCGTACCGCGTCACCCGCAGCGCTTTGATGAAGTCGCGGCGCTGCTCGACGCGCGCCGGCTGAGCTACTGCCGGCGCAGCGCAGCGGCGTTTCCGACGGCGCAGACGCGCGTCTGGCTCGGCGACAGCATGGGCGAAATGCCGGCGTATTTTGCCGTCGCCGATCTCGCGCTGATCGGCGGGACGCTGCTCCCCTTCGGCGGGCAGAACCTGATCGAGGCGGCCGCCTGCGGCTGCCCGGTGCTCGTCGGACCGCACACTTACAACTTCGCGCAGGCGACCGAGGATGCCGTCGCCTGCGGCGCCGCGCGGCGCATCATCGACGCACCAGAGGCCGGCGGCGCCGTGCACGAACTGCTCGACGACGGCCCGGCGCTCGCCACCATGCGCGCCGCCGCGGCGCAATTTAGCCAGGCGCATCGCGGCGCAACCGCAAGAACGCTGGCGCTGATCAAAGAGATGATGTCGTAGGAGCCCAGCTCCGCTGGGCGATGCGGCGCCTGGCACATCCACGGCCCGAATCGCGCAGAAAATCCGACCGAAGGAAGTGCAGAGCTGCGCTCCTACGAGAAGGCGATGGAGCGGTGCAGCGTTACGGCGCTTCGAACAGCGGGTTGATCTGTTCGAGGTCGGTTTCGCCGAGCGAGCCGACGGCGGCCTTGAGGCGCAGCTGCGCGAGCAGCGTGTCAAAGCGCGCGCGGGCGAGGTCGCGGCGGGTGACATAGACCTGCTGTTCGGCGTTGAGCACGTCGATATTGATGCGCACGCCGACTTCGTAGCCAAGCTTGTTCGATTCGAGCGCGCCCAGGCTCGAGACGAGCGCCGCGTCGAGCGCGCGCACCTGCGCCAGCCCGTTGACGACGCCGAGGAAGGATTGCTGCGAGTTGAGCGCCGCCGTGCGCCGCGCGTTCTCGAGCGCGGCCTGCGCGCCGCTGCGGTTGGCGAGCGCCTCGCGCACGCGAGAGTTCACGAGGCCGCCCTGAAACAGCGGGATGTTGAGCTGGAGTCCGATATTGCGCGTCGTCGCCTCCAGGGTGCCGTTGCTCAGCTGCGAACTCGGTGAACCCGGCGAATTGTTGCGCCCGTAGTTGGCAACGGCGTCGAGGGTCGGGTAGTGTCCGGCGCGCTGGCGCTCGACTTCGCGGGCGGCGACTTCGCTTGCCGCCTGCTGCGCCTGAACCGTGAAGTTGCCGTTTTCGGCGGCATCGACCCAGGGTTCGATCAGCGCCGGCTCGGGCGGGCGCAGCTGGGCCTGCGGCTTGAGGCTGTTGAGTTCGCCCGGATTGCGGCCGACGATGACGCGCAACGCGTAGCGTTTAACGTCCAGATCGTTCTGCGCGGCGATTTCCTGCGCGCTGGCAAGATCGTAGCGCGCCTGCGCCTCGTTGGCGTCGGTGATCGTCGCCGTCCCGACCTCGAAATTCATCTTCGCCTGTTCGAGCTGCGTGGCGATCGCCGCCTTGTTGGCGCGCACGGCTTTCAGGTTCTCGATCGCAAAGAGGACGTCGAAGTAGGCCTGTGCGACGCGCAGGATCAGGTCCTGCGAGGCCTGCGCGAGATTGGCTTCGGCCTGGACGACCTGCCACCTGGCCTGGCCGTACTGGACGACGTTCTGCCAGCGAAACAGCGGCTGCGTCAGGTTGACGTTGTAGCTGTTGCTGTTGTAATCGTTGCCGAGGCTGACGCTGTCGCTGCGATAACTGTTCTCGTTCCACAGCGTGCCGGCCGCCGCGCTGAGCACCGGCAGCAAGCCGGCTAGACCCTGCGGCAGCCGCTCGCGGGAGGCCTCGGCGGTGGCGCGCGCCGCAGCGTATTGCTGGTCGTTGGCCAGCGCGTCGCGATAGACCTGGACGATATCGGCGGCAATCGCCGGCGCCGCGGCGCAGAGCGCTGCGAGCAGCAGACAAAGACGGCGTGGCGCGCTCATTCTGGGCATCGAAAAAACCTCGTCGGCGCTGCGTTTTCGGTCAAAAAACGAAGGACTCGCGGGCACTGGCATTGACCAGCGGCGCAGCCACGGTTTCCAGAACATTGACGGTATTGAAGGCGTTCTCGTCGGTCCGCGTCACCACCTGCAACTGCATCGCCGGCGCCTCGCCGACGATCGCCGCGAGACGGCCGCCGATCTTGAGCTGCTGCAAAAGCGCCTCGGGCAGCAGCGGTGTCGACCCCGAGAGCACGATGAGGTCATAAGGCGCGTGCGCCGGCCAGCCCAGAGCGCCATCGCCGGCCTCGACGCTGACGTTGGCAACGCCGGCGCGCTGCAGATTGGCGCGCGCCGTCGCCGCGAGTTCGGCGTCGATTTCGACGCTAAAGACGTATTGTGCCCGGGCGGCGAGCAGAGCGGCCATATAGCCGCTTCCAGCGCCGATTTCGAGCACCGTATCGGTGTTCCTGACCGCCACTTCCTGCAGCATGCGCGCTTCTATTTTTGGCGCCAGCATCGTCTGTCCGGGGTCGCCGCCGAGCGGTAGTTCGACGTCGGCGAACGCCAGATCGCGATACACCGGCGGGGCGAATTCCTCGCGCTTGACGAGGGCGAGCAAGCCGAGCACCGACGCGTCGAGCACGTTCCACGGACGAATCTGCTGCTCGATCATGTTAAAACGCGCCTCTTCGATGCTCATTGTCGTCGCCGCCACGTCTTTACCCGTCCGCTCATATGAAAACACACGATACGCTTTGAACTCACCGCCTGCGATTATACCGTCGAACCCGGGCGCGTATCGCCCGGCGCGCGAGCCGTTGCCGACGATCCGGCGGGCTTAACGGGCCCGGGGCACGCCGCCAGGTCGGCGCGCTCTCGCGGTTTGGCGTGCCGGCACCAAAGAAAGAGCTGACCTGCTGACGCGGGTTCACAGCGTCGGGACTTCACCCACCAGAGCGCGCCCTGCCGGGCGCAACCAAGAAAAAACGCTGCCCGCAGGCAGCGTTCATGACATCCGGTTTTCTCGACGTGACAGCTACTTCTGCGTCTTGCTGCCGGCCGCCACACGCCGGCGCTGCAGGAAAACGATCAGCATCAGCACGCCCATCGTCGGAATAAACATCCACTCCGGTGCCGGACGATTCTTCTCCATTTCGATCGCGATAATCTTCTGCCCTTGCTCGTAGCCGATTTTCTCGGCACGGCTGCGAAAGCGAACGGAAACGACATCAAACTGATCGCCACTGGGGATGACGCGCACGCCATAATTTTCAAGGCGCTGGACTGCGGTGCCGCGTTCCCCGAGCGGTAGCGGCTTGCCTTTCTTGACCAGCTTTCCGTTTCTGTCCTCGCCCTCGACCCAGACCCGCAGCGCTTGGTTGGCCGGTGCCTTTTCGACAATCTGCATCAATTCGGTCGACGCGATTCGCTCATAGGGCGGGTAGATCATGTCCATCCAGAAATTCGGACGGAAAAAACTGAACGCTATGAGCAGCAGAATCACCGTTTCATACCATTTGCTGCGCGTTATGAACCAGTGCTGCGAAGCCGCCACGAACACCAGGCTGGCAACCGTGGCCGAGGCAACGACGAGCAGGAACTCGAAAACGTTGTCAACGCCGATCATCAGGAGCTGCGTGTTGAAGATGAACATGAAGGGCAGGATGCCCGTTCGAATGCTGTACCAGAACGCGACGAATCCTGTCAGCAACGGGGGAGACTTGGCGATCCCAGCCGCCGCGTACGCGGCCAATCCAACCGGCGGTGTCACGTCGGCCATGATGCCGAAATAGAAGACGAACATGTGAATGGCGATCAGGGGAACGATCAGACCGTTCTGTGCGCCGAGCTCAACGACGACCGGGGCCATCAACGACGAAACGATGATGTAGTTGGCCGTCGTCGGAACCCCCATGCCGAGGATCAGCGAGGCGAACGCCACCATGAACAGCATGACCAGCAGGTTGCCGGCCGAGAGCAGTTCCACGACTTCGGCAAGAACCAGCCCGATTCCGGTCAGGGTTACCGTTCCGACGATGATGCCGGCGGTCGACGTTGCAATGCCGACCCCGATCATGTTGCGCGCACCAGCCACCAGGCCGGTCTTCAGGTCGCCGAAACCTTGGCTGAGGTAAGCGCCGATGTCACGCTCTTTACGGAACCAGGCATTCAGCGGGCGCTGGGTCACCAGAATGAACATCAGGAAGACCGTGGCCCAGAACGCCGACAGCGCGGGAGAAAGCTCTTCGACCATCAGATTCCAGATCAGAACCACGACCGGCAGGATGAAATGCAGACCGCTCTTGATCGTCGGCCCGGTTTCGGGACACTTGAGCACCGGCGAGTTCGGGTCGTCGAGCTTCAGCTCGGGATAATTGGCTTCGTATTTGATCAACCCGACGTACGAAACCAGCATCAGCACGCCGATGATGAACAATGAGGCGTCGCCGGCCACGTCCTTGATCCAGCCGAGTCCGTAATAGATCACGTTGGACAGGATGATGATCCCACTGATGGTCATCAGGATATTGATCACCCGCGCTTTCATCGGCGGGATGTTGTCGGCGCGGGGAATGCCGCGGATATCCGATTTGCAGGCCTCGAGATAGACGATATAGAGCAGCGCGACGTAGGACATGATCGCCGGCAGCGCGGCGTGCTTGATGACCTGCGTGTAGGGGATACCGACGTATTCGACCATCAGGAAGGCGGCCGCGCCCATGACCGGGGGCATGATCTGTCCATCCACGGAAGCCGCAGTACACACCGCGCCCGCCGTGGTTGCCTTGTAGCCAACCCGCTTCATCAGCGGGATGGTGAAGGTTCCGACCGTCACCACGTTGGCGATCGAACTGCCGGAAATCATGCCGGTAAGGCCGGAAGCCACAACGGAAGCCATGGCCGGACCGCCGCGCAGGTGGCCGAGGAAGGAAAGCGCCGTCTTGATGAAGTAGTTGCCCGCTCCGCCGGTATCGAGCAAGGACCCGAAAAGGACAAAGAGAAAGACGAAGCCGGAGGAAACACCCAGCGCAACGCCGAAGACACCTTCGGTCGTCAGCCACTGGTGTGACATCCCCTTGGCGAACGAGGCGCCCTTGTGGGCGA
>JBBRXI010000190.1:0-5321 GCA_038248575.1 Burkholderiales bacterium
CGCCAACCTCGGCAACCTCGACCCGGCGATCATGAGCAAGCTGGCGAGCGTCGACCCCGGCAACGACTACCTCGTCCCCTGGGCGTGGAGCTATACGACGGTCGGCATCAACAAGGGCAAGGTAGCCAAGGCGCTCGGCGGTATGGCGCTACCCGACAACGCCTGGGACCTAGTCTTCAACCCGGCCTACACCGAGAAGCTTAAGTCTTGCGGCATCGCCTTCCTCGATTCGCCGACCGAAGTCATCCCGCCGGCGATGCACTATCTGGGCAAAAACGCTTACTCGAACGATCCGGCCGATCACCGGGCGGCCGGCGAGGTGCTGGCCAGGGTGCGTCCGCATATCCGCCTGTTTACCAGCACGATGATCGACGACCTGGCCGGCGGCAAGGCCTGCGTCGCGCTCGGCTGGGCCGGCGACATGAACATCGCCCGGGCGCGCGCCATCGAGAACAAGAGTGACAACGAGATCGAAGTGCTGCTGCCCAAGACCGGTGGCCTGATTTTCTTCGACTCGCTGGCGATTCCCAGGGACGCTCGGCACCCGAAGAACGCCGCGGCCTTCATCGATTATTTTCTGCGTCCCGAGGTCTCCGCGTCGCTGACCAACGAACTCTCGTACGCCACCGCCAACAAGGCGAGCGTGGCCAGGGTGACGCCCGAAATCGCCCAGAACAAGACGGTTTTCGTCGATGCCGAGAACATGGCCAGGATGGTCTCGCCTGCGAGTTTCAGCAATGAGGCGCGCGCATCGATGAGCAACGTCTATACCGCGTTCAAGCGCGGAAAGTAGCCGGCATGCCGCGCGTTTTTCCGGCTGCGCCGGTGCTCGCGTGCCGGCCGGCGCAGCGCTTTTCTGGCTGTATTGATTGGGCGGGCTTATGTTTGAATTCGTCACCCCGGCGCAGGCCGGGGTCCAGGTGAGAAACCTCTGCCCGCGCCGGATTGCGGGCGCTGCACTTCCTTCAGTCGCTTTCGCCGGAATGACGGCCTCGGGTTCATAATGCTTGCCGCCGGATCAATATGGAATCTGCCCTGATGAACCCGCTCGAGCTGCGCGCCCCGGGATTTTTGCGAACCGAGAATCTGGTCAAGCGTTTTGACGACGTCGTTGCCGTCGACGACGTCTCGATCTCGATTCACAAGGGCGAGATTTTTGCGCTGCTCGGCAGTTCGGGCTGCGGAAAATCGACGCTTTTACGCATCATGGCCGGTTTCGAGAAGCCGACCTCGGGCCGCGTTTTTCTCGATGGCGTCGACGTCGCGTCGTTTCACCCCTACGAGCGGCCGATCAACATGATGTTCCAGTCGTACGCGCTCTTCCCCCACCTCGACGTCTGGGAGAACATCGCCTTCGGCTTGAAACGCGAGGGCATGCCCGGCGGGCAGATCAAGACGCGCGTTGACGAGATGCTCGAGCTCGTCCAGCTCGCGCCCTACGCCAGGCGCAAGCCGCACCAGCTCTCCGGCGGACAGCAGCAGCGCGTCGCGCTGGCGCGCAGTCTGGCCAAGCGGCCGCAACTCCTGCTGCTCGACGAACCGCTCGCCGCGCTCGACAAGAAATTGCGCCAGCGCACGCAGTTCGAGCTCGTCAATATCATCGAGTCGGTCGGCGTGACCGTGGTCATGGTGACGCACGACCAGGAGGAGGCGATGACCATGGCCTCGCGCATCGCCGTCATGAGCCACGGCCGCGTGCTGCAGGTCGGCACGCCGAAGGAAATCTACGAATGCCCGAACAACCGCTTCGTCGCCGACTTCATCGGCAACGTCAATCTGTTCGACGGGCACTTGAGCGCCGATGAGCCCGAGCGTTGCGAAGTGACGACCGGGCAGGGCGTCATGCACGTCGCGCACGGCATCGGCGGCGCTATCGGCATGCCGCTCGCGGTCGCCGTGCGCCCGGAAAAAATCTACATCGCCAAGGAACGGCCCGACGTCGCCGTCAACCTCTTCTCCGGCACGGTGCGCGAGATCGCCTATTTTGGCAGTTACAGTTCGTACCTCGTCGAAGTCGCCGACGGCCGACGCGTCGCGATCACCGAGACCAACAGCACGCGGCTCGACAACCTCGAGATCGCGCACGACGACCGCGTGTTCTTCTGGTGGGACGAAGTCGATCCCGTCGTCCTGGCGCAATAAGGCGACGGCGATGAATCTCGTGAACGGGTCCGGCCGGCGCCTCGGCAAGCACTTCGTGATCGGTGTTCCCTTCGCCTGGCTGCTGATCTTTTTTGTCGTCCCCTTCCTGATCCTGCTGCGCATCAGCGTTACCGACATGGGCAACGGCGTCGATCCCTTCGCGCCGCTCGTCGAAGCGATCGGCGGCACGCTGCACCTGACGCTCAAGTACCAGAACTACCTGTCGATATTCGAGTCGGCCGACGCCAGCGGCGCGCCGGCGCTCGGCCAGACGATCTACGTTCTCGCCTACCTGACCTCGCTCAAGTACGCGCTGTGGACGACGCTGCTCTGCCTGTTTATCGCCTATCCCTTCGCCTACTTCATCGCGCGCGCGAAAAAGAGCGTGCAGCCGGCGCTCCTGATGCTCGTCATGCTGCCCTTCTGGACGTCCTTCCTGCTGCGCGTCTATGCCTGGAAGGGGCTGCTCGCCGACCACGGCGTGATCAACAACGTCCTGCTCTGGGCCGGGCTCATCGACGAGCCGCTGGCCATGCTCTATACCGATGTCTCGATGCTCGTCGGCATGACGTATGTTTATTTGCCGTTCATGATCCTGCCGCTCTACGCGACGCTCGCCAAAATGGACTTTCGCCTGCTCGAAGCGGCCTACGACCTCGGCGCGAGTCCGTGGAAAGCGTTTTGGCTGATCACCGTGCCGCTCAGCCGGGCCGGAATCGTCGCTGGTTCGATGCTCGTCTTCATCCCCTGCGTCGGCGAGTTTGTCATCCCCTCGCTGCTCGGCGGCGCCGAAAACATCATGATCGGACGCGTCGTCTGGGACGAAATGTTTTCCAGCAACAACTGGCCGCGCGCCGCCGCGCTGGCCATCGTCATGGTCCTCGGCATCCTCGTTCCGATGGCCATCTACAGCCGTTATGGCGGCGAACGCAACGCCGCCGTCGAAGCCTAGGATGTGCTCTCATTCGAAGCGCGATCACCCGCTGAATGAGAAACCGCCCTATTGGTTCGGCGAGATTTTGTTTGAATGTTTGCATTCGTCACCCCGGCGAAGGCCGGGGTCCAGGGGAGAAACCTCTGCGCATACTGGATGCCGGGCTCTGCACTTCCTTCGCTCGCTTTCGCCAGAATGACGGCCAGTTCATACTTCTTGTCGCCGGGTGAATAGAATGCAGCGCTCGACCCGATTTACAGCGCTCCTTGAACGCCACCTGGCGCCGTATCTGGGCCGTTTCTGGCTCGCCACGGTCTATCTGTTTCTCTACATACCGCTCTTTTTCCTGATCGCTTTCTCGTTCAACAGCACGCGTCAAGACGCCGTCTTCACCGGTTTTTCGACGCGCTGGTATACGGCGCTGTTCAACGATTCGCGCCTCGTCGACGGCTTTTTCCTGTCGCTCAGGATCGCCGTGATCAGCGGCACGCTATCAACGATCCTCGGTACCTTCGCTGCCTTTGTCCTCGTGCGCTACGCGCGCTTTCGCGGGCGCTCGCTGTTCTCCGGCCTGGTCAGCGCGCCGCTGGTCATGCCCGAAGTCATCGTCGGCCTGTCGCTGCTGCTGCTCATGGTTTCGCTGCAGCGGGCGATCGGCTGGCCCGAGCGCGGCGCGACGACGATCGTCATCGGCCACACGCTGCTCGGCATGGCCTACGCGACGGTGGTCATCACCGCCCGTCTGCGCGAGATGGACCGCCAACTCGAGGAAGCAGCAACGGACCTCGGATGCCGGCCGCTGCAGGTCTTTTTCCTGGTCACCCTGCCCAACATCCTGCCCTCGCTGATCGCCGCCTGGCTGCTCACCTTCACGCTCTCCTTCGACGACGTCGTCGTTTCCGAATTCCTTTCGGGCCCGGGCGTGACGACGCTGCCGCAGGTGATTTTCGCCTACGCCCGGCGTGGCGTGAATCCGTCGATCTACGCCGCGGCGACGATCCTGATCGTCACCGTCTCGATCGGCATCGTCGCCTACAGCGTGACCATGGCGCGTACCCAGGCGCGCCACGAGCGCGAAATGCGCGCCGCCGAGCAGGCCGAACTGGCGGGCCGGGCGTAAGCCGCCGCGCGCGCGATCGGCAAGCCATTTCGCTGCAGTAGCTCAGTGGCAGGAAACGGGCGCGCCCGGGTTTTTACTGCGGCGAGATCGTTTGACTACGAATCGCTCGTTCGCGATACTCCAATCGTGGAACAATCTGTCAGGGCTTAAGGTCGGCCCATTGGGCTTCTCAGGCATTCAACAAACGCGATCGGTTCAGAGAAACCATACACAGGAGCTGCAATGCGGAAGATATCGGTCTTGGCGAGGCTCGTCGCTACATTGTGGTTGAGTACGAATCTGGCCTTGACGCTGGCGACCCTCTGGGCGGCCAAACGCTATTTTTCCTATCTGTCGGAAGCTGGCGGATCTTCCAGCGCTGTTATCGGGGTTTTTCTCTGGTTCGCACTGGGCGTTGCGGGTTACCGTCTGATTCTCGCGTTCTTCCCTCTCAGGTCCGGGGAATTGCGCGAAGGAAGTTCGCAGGAGCTCGTTTTTCAGGCGATCCATCTGCCTTCTAACTTTTTTTTCTTTGACCCGATCATTCGTTGCGGTCTTCTGCCGACGCCGCTCACGCGTCTCGTGTACAAGGCCTTCGGTGCCCGCATCGCGGCCAACAGCTACCCCGGGCACTGTATGATTTTTGACCCCGTTTTAGTACGAATCGGTCGAAATGTCTCGCTCGGCCATCAGGCCACATTGGTTCCCCATGTCATCGAAGGCAATCATTGGGCGCTGCATCCGATCGAGATTGATGACGGTGTGACGATCGGCGTCAATGCGATTGTTCTGGCGGGCGTGTCGGTCGGGAAGGGCGCCGTGGTTGCCGCTGGCGCGGTGGTGGCAAAATTCACGCGCATCGCGCCCGGTGAGATATGGGGCGGATTGCCGGCCAGGCGCATCGGATTTGTTGGCAGCGTGTAGAAGCATGCCGATACAATCGACGTTTTGTGTGCGCGGCTTAAACTGGCCAGACACGCGTTGCGCAACGCCCCGTTGTGCTTTGGCGGCTGGCGCAAATTCCGTACGTGAACCTCACTAACTTTCATGCATCGGTGACGCAGCACCCCTGATGATGAAAGACACTACGGGGGTGCGTAGTCGCGCAAAGGCAGAGGTCGCGAAACTTTTTGAAGGCTTCGGACC
>JBBRXI010000191.1:0-5269 GCA_038248575.1 Burkholderiales bacterium
CCCTGAACAGCACACGCACGGCGGCTTCCGCCCCCATCACCGCAATCTGCGCTGTCGGCCAGGCAAAAGTCACGTCGTTACGCATCTGTTTCGAACCCATGGCCACGTAGGCGCCGCCCATCGCCTTGCGCGTGACGATCGAAATCTTCGGCACCGTCGCTTCGCAATAAGCGTAGATGATCTTGGCGCCGTGGCGAATGACGCCGCCGTATTCCTGTCCGGTACCTGGCAAGAAGCCCGGGCAGTCGACGAAGGTGACGATCGGTACGTTGAACGCGTCGCACAGGCGGATGAAGCGGGCGATCTTGTCGGAAGCGTCGATGTTCAGGGCGCCCGACATGAAGCACGGCTGGTTGGCGACGATGCCGATCGAATAGCCGTCGAGACGGGCAAAACCGATCACTGCGTTGGCGGCGAAATCGGGCTGGATCTCGAGGAAGCTGTCCTGGTCGAAAATCGAGGCGATCGCGTCACGAATGTCGTAAGGCGTGTTTTCGCCGTCCGGGATCAGTTCGTTGAGTGCCTCGTCCATCCGGTTCACCGGGTCTTCGGGCGTGATCTGCGGCGGATCCTCGGTGTTGTTCTGCGGCAGGTAGCTGAGCAGGAGCTTGGTCATGGCGATCGCCTCGACCTCGGTATCGGTCGCCAGGTGAGCGACGCCGCTGCGCCCCATGTGCACGTCGGCGCCACCCAGATCGAGCGCGGACACCTGCTCGCCGGTCACCGCTTTGATGACTTCCGGGCCGGTCAGGAACATACAACTGTCGCCGCCCATGATCACGAAGTCGGTCAGTGCCGGCGAATAGACGGCGCCACCGGCGCAGGGGCCCAGGATGACCGAGATCTGCGGCACGACGCCCGAAGCCAACACGTTGCGCACGAATACTTCGCCGTAAGCGGCGAGGCTGCGCACACCTTCCTGAATGCGGGCGCCGCCCGAGTCGTTAAGACCGATCACCGGGATTCCGGCATCGAGCGCGAGATCCTGGATGCGGGTGATTTTCTGCGACTGCACTTCCGAGAAGGAGCCGCCGAGGACGGTGAAGTCCTGCGCAAAAACAGCGACGCGGCGGCCATTGACCTTGCCGAAGCCGGTGACGATGCCGTCGCCCGGGTAGCGGTGCTGGTCGAGTCCGAAGGCGTTGAGATTGTGTGTCGCCAGCGCGCCGAATTCTTGAAACGAATCCTCGTCGAGCAAGAGCGCCAGACGCTCGCGCGCCGTCATCTTGCCCCGCTCGTGCTGCTGGTCGATACGCTTCTGCCCACCGCCGAGTACGGCCCGGCTGCGCATCTCGCGCAATACCTCAAGGTGCTTCTTCGTCTTTCCGCCCATCGTCATCGTCACTCCTTCCGGTCCGGCTCGCTGAACACCCTTGCAAAAGGGTGGCTGATTGAAGACAAAGGCGGAATTATCGACCGGTGCGGCAACGCGGTCAATGAAAGCTCCCGCGTCGCGACACCAATTGATCGCCGTAACGCCCTGTCGCCAAGGCTTGCCGCCTGTACGGGAAATATATGGGCGAATTGCGGCGTGCCTTTTATGAGGTTCACCGGCGCCCGGCGCGCGACCACCAAGACGCTGCTTTACTGTCGGCGACCCGAGGTAGAATGAACGCCGTTGCGGATGGATCTTGAGTACTCTTTTGCTCGCTTCCGGGCTTGGCTGGTTCGTTCCCGAAGCGCAGCGCGTTCGATAAAACTGGGGGAAAAAATGGGTCAGAATGTAACCGTCAATCTTCGTACCGTCGCGCTGGTCGGCCACGGTGCGGCGGGCAAAACCACGCTCGCCGAGACACTGCTCGGCGCTGCCGGCGCCATTGCCAGCCGCGGAACGGTCGAAAAGGGAAACACCGTCTGCGACTTCGACGCGCAGGAAAAGGAACTCGGACACTCGCTCAATTCGGCGATTGCCAGCCTCAGTTGGCTCGGCGCGCGTGTTCATCTGATCGACACGCCGGGTTATCCCGATTTTGCCGGTCAGGCGATCGGCGCGCTGGCCGCGGTCGATACGGCGCTCATCGTCGTCAATGCGCAGACCGGAATCGAACTATCGACCGAACGGATGATGAAGCTCGCCGGTGAGCACAATCTGTGCCGGATGATCGTCGTGAACAAGATCGACGCCGACAACGTTGACCTCGCCAAGCTCGTCGGCGAGCTGCGCGAGCGTTTCGGTCGTCAATGCATGCTGCTCGACCTGCCGACGAACAACGGCCAGGACGTCGTCGAACTCCTCGGTCACGACAGTGGCGAGAGCGACTTTGAATCGATCGCGACGGCGCACCGCGCGCTGATCGACCAGATCGTCGAAGAGGACGAAGACCTCCTCGCACGCTATCTTGAGGAAGGGGCCGACCCCAGCCCCGACGAGCTGCATACGCCGTTCGAAAAAGCCCTGCGTTCCGGCCACCTGATCCCCATTCTCTTCGTTTCGGCGAAGACCGGCGCCGGCATCCCGCAACTGCTCGACGCGCTGGCCAAACTCGCGCCCAACCCGACCGAGGGCAATCCGCCGCCGTTCTATAAGGGCCAGCCGGGCGACGCCGACGCCGAGCCCTTCCACGCCGAAGCGGACGCCGGCAAGCACGTGCTGGCGCACGTCTTCAAGGTCGTCAGCGATCCGTTTATCGGCAAGCTCGGCGTTTTCCGCGTCCATCAGGGAACGCTGCGCAAGGAATCGCAACTACTCGTCGGCGACGCCAAGCGACCGTTCAAGGTCGGTCATCTCTACCACCTGCAAGGCAAGGAATACGTCGAGGTCGAGGCGCTCGTGCCGGGTGATATCGGCGCCATAGCCAAGGTCGATGAACTCGAGTTTGACTGCGTACTGCACGATTCGCACAGCGAGGACCACATCCATCTCAAGCCACTTGAATTCCCGCAGCCGATGCAGGGACTTGCCGTCGAGACCAAGCGCAAGGCTGACGAGCAGCGGCTGTTCGACGTGCTCCACAAACTTGAAATCGAAGACCCGTGCTTCAAGGTCGAGCGCCATCCGACGACCAACGAAACGGTCATCCGCGGCCTCGGCGAGATGCATTTGCGCGCCAAGCTAGCGCGCATGGCGCAGCAATACAAGATCGAACTCGACGTCAAGCCGCCACAAATTGCTTACCGTGAAACGATCACCGCCAAAGCTGAGGGCCATTGCCGGCATAAAAAGCAGAGCGGCGGCGCCGGCCAGTTCGGCGAAGTGATGCTGCGCGTCGAGCCGTGCGAGCGCGGCGCCGGCTTCGAATTCGTCGATATCGTCAAGGGTGGAACGATTCCCGGGGTGTTCATGGCAGCCGTTGAAAAAGGCGTTCGCCAGGCGCTCGAGGACGGCGTCGTCGGCGGTTTTCCGGTGCACGATTTGCGCGTCATCGTCCATGACGGCAAGTCGCACGCCGTCGATAGCAAGGACATAGCCTTCTTCTCGGCCGGCCGCAAGGCGGCGATCGACGCCATCCGCGCCGCTTCGCCGATCGTCCTTGAGCCGATCGTCGACATCGAAATCCTGGCGCCCGATGAAGCGATCGGCGACCTGACCGGCGACCTCTCGAGCAAGCGCGGGCAAGTCACCGGAACGCAGCCACGCGGCATGGGCAGCATGGCGATCGGCGGCAAGGTACCGCTCGCCGAGCTCGACGACTACCAGGGGCGCTTGAAATCGCTGACCGGCGGCCAGGGTTCGTACAGCATCGCTTTTTCGCATTACGCGCCGGTACCGACGGCGACTCAGCAACAACTCGCGGCGCAAAACAAGACGGCCGTTCTCGACGATGAGTGAGCGGACCGAGGCGCAGCCGACGGGGCGATGACCGGCTTTTTCGATATGCTCGGCTGGGCCTTGCCGCTCGCCCGCCGAGTGCTCTACTTCTGGTTGCGCACGACGGTCTTCCCCGAGCAACGGCAGGAGCTCGGGCTCGATCCGGGCAAGCACATCTGCTACGTGCTGCAGGATCACCAGCTGTCGAACCTGCTCGTTCTTTTCGAGGAATCGCAGCGCGCCGGCCTGCCGCCGGCCGACGCGCCGCTCGCGGTCGGCCGGACGACCTGGCCGCACTCGGTTTTTTCGCTCAACCGCCAACATTCACTCGGCGCCACGGCGCGCGAGCGCTACGCTCAGGCACCCCTGATGCGCGCCTTGCTGCACGATACGCTGGCCAACAGCGGGCCCGACGTGCAGATCGTACCGGTCGTCATTCTCTGGGGGCGCGCCCCGG
Organism: Burkholderiales bacterium; assembly: GCA_038248575.1. Taxonomy (GTDB): domain Bacteria; phylum Pseudomonadota; class Gammaproteobacteria; order Burkholderiales; family Rhodocyclaceae; genus Propionivibrio. The sequence continues at coordinate 4,206 of JBBRXI010000191.1, forward strand.
ACAAACAGGAATCGATCCTCAAGGCGCTGTTCTCGGAAACCTGGCGCCGACCCGGGCCCTTTCGCCGACTGTTCACCATCCTGCTGCACGGGCGTAACGTGCTTGTCCGCTTCAACACGCCGATCCTGCTGAGTTCGCTGACCTACTCGGGGATCAACGAAGAGCAGGCGGCGCGCAAGCTCGCGCGCGTTCTGCGCGTGCACTTTGGCCGCCAGCGCAAGATGGCGATCGGGCCCGACCTTTCGCACCGCAACACCGAGATCGAAGCGCTGCTCACCACAGCGCCAGTGCGCGCAGCCATTTGCAGTGAGGCGGCGACGCACAGTATCGCGATCGCCGAGGCCGAGCGGCGCGCACGACGTTTCGCGCTCGAAATTGCATCAGATTATTCGTACGGCACGGTACGCGCGCTCGAGCTGTTCCTGGCCTGGCTTTGGAACCAACTGTATGACGCGATCGAGATCCATAACGTCGAGGTCGTCACGCGCATCGCGCCGAGCCACGGCATCGTTTATGTCCCGACGCACCGCAGCCACGTCGACTACCTGCTGCTCTCGCACTCGATCCACCGCCAGGGATTGACGCCACCGCACATCGCCGCCGGCGCCAACCTCAATATGTTCCTCGTCGGACCGCTGCTGCGCCGCTGCGGCGCGTTCTTCCTGCGCCGCAGCTTCAAGGGCGAAGCGCTCTACGCGGCGGTCTTCCACGAGTATCTGCACGTCATGCTGACGCGCGGCTTTCCACTGAAATATTATATCGAAGGCGGGCGCAGCCGCAGCGGGCGCACGCTGACGCCGAAGGCCGGCATCCTCGGCATGACCGTGCGCAGCTTTATCCGCGAACACGAACGGCCGCTCGTCTTCGTCCCGGTCTACATCGGCTACGAGCGCGTCATCGAAGGCCGCACCTACGTTCGCGAACTAGCCGGAAAACCCAAGCAGCGCGAATCCTTGTGGGGCGTTCTCAAAAGCGCGCGTCGCATCAAAAAAGTTTTCGGCTCCGTCCATATCAATTTCGGCGAGCCGCTCGCGCTCGCCGGTTTCCTCGAGGCCTACCGCCCG
>JBBRXI010000192.1:0-5249 GCA_038248575.1 Burkholderiales bacterium
GCGTTGGTCACCACGGCAACCGTCGGCCGTGCAATGCGCGCCAGAGCGGCGATCTCGCCCGGATGATTCATTCCCATCTCGACGATCGCTGCGCGGTGAGTGGCTTCTAACTTGAGCAGGGTGAGCGGCAGGCCGATGTCGTTGTTTAAGTTGCCGCGCGTCGACAGCACGGCGCCCGCGAACGCCGCCGTCATGATGCTGGCAAGCATTTCCTTGGTCGTCGTCTTGCCGTTGCTGCCGGTCACGGCGATGAGTGGCAGGCTAAAGCGCGCTCGCCAGTCGGCGGCGAGCGCACCGAGCGCGAGGCGCGTATCGGCGACGACGAGCAGCGGCAGTCCGCTGTCCCCGAGCCGGCCGAGCGCGTCGTTGTCGACCATTGCGGCAGCCGCACCGCGCGCTTTTGCCGTCGCAACGAACTCGTGACCGTCGAAATTCGCGCCGCGCAGCGCGACGAAGAGTTCGCCGGCGGCCACCGTCCGGCTGTCCGTCGATACGCCGACGAAGGCGAGCGGTTCGGCGAGCGGCGCGCCGCCGGCCGCGAGTAGCGTTCCGCCGACGGCCGTGGCCGCGGCGAAAAGATCCATTGTTGTGCTCATTGTTTCCCCCTCTGACGGGCGGCGAGCGCCGCGCGCGCTTCCTGCACATCGGAAAATGGTCGGCGCACGCCGGCAATTTCCTGATAGGACTCGTGACCCTTGCCAGCGAGCAAAATGACTTCGGCCGGGTGCGCGACGGCAACCGTCCGGGCGATGGCCAGCGCACGATCGGCGATCACTTCGGCGGCCGGCGCGGCGGCGCGGATCTCGTCGAGGATGTCTGCGGCGTTTTCGCTGCGCGGGTTGTCGCTGGTCAGCACGACGCGATCGGCAAGTCGCGTCGCGATCTCGCCCATCAGCGGCCGTTTGCCGCGATCGCGATCGCCGCCGCAGCCAAAAACGACGGTCAGCCCGGCGCCGCGCGCGCTGGCTACCGGGCGCAGCGCGCGCAAGGCACTTTCGAGCGCATCGGGGGTATGGGCGTAATCGACGACGATCAAGGGCTCATTGTCGCCGCCGACCTTTTCGAGCCGGCCCGGCGGCGGCGCCAGTTGGCTCAGGCGCCCGGCGACCTCGCCAGGCGTCAGGCCGGCGTCGATCAACACGGCGGCGACGGCGAGCAGGTTGGCGACGTTGTAGCGGCCGAGCAATCCGGTCTCGACCTCGGCGCGGCCACTTGGCGTGTTCAGCCGAAAGCGCAGACCGACGGTCGTCTCTTCGATGTTCTCGGCGGCGATGACGCCAAGGCGCGCGCCAGGCGCGTCGCCCAGCGTCGTACCGATCACCTTCATGGCGCTCGTTACCGCTGCGAGATGCCGACCGAAGGGATCGTCGAGGTTGATCACCGCAAGACGCAGGCGCGGCCAGGTGAACAGCTTTTCCTTGGCCTGCGCGTAGCGCTCCATCGTTCCGTGGTAGTCGAGGTGGTCACGCGTCAGGTTGGTGAACACCGCGACGTCAACGCGCGCGCCGTCCAGCCGGCCTTCGTCGATGCCGATCGAACTCGCTTCGAGCGCGCAGGCCTGCGCGCCGTCAGCGGCAAAGGCGGCGAGCGAGCGCGTCAGTGTCGTCGCTTCGGGCGTCGTGAAGCCGGTTTCGACTAGGCGGTCGGCAAAGCCCGCGCCGAGCGTGCCGACGATCGCACAGCGGCGCGGGTGCGTGCGGCCGATCCACTGGCTGATCGTCGTCTTGCCGTTGGTTCCCGTGATGGCGATGAGTGACAGGCGTTCGCTTGGCTGCGCGAAGACGGCGTGGGCGAGCGGGCCGCAAAGCAGGCGTAACCCGCTGGCCGGCAAGTTGGCGACCCGCCAGTCCGGATTCCAGGCAAAGCCTGCGCCCTCCTCCCAGAGCACGGCGCAGGCGCCGCGCGCAAGCGCTTCGCCAATATATCGGCGGCCGTCGCTGGCAGCGCCGGGATAGGCGATGAAAAGATCGCCGGGACGAAGCTCGCGGCTGTCGTCGGCGACGCCGCGCGGCACAACGCCGAGCGCCGCCAGTTCGGCGAGAATCGTCGCAGCGGCTGGCGCGGGCGGCCGGCTCACAGCTTCCCCTTGCCGGCCGGTTTTTTTGCCGGGACTTGCGCGTCGGCGCGCAGCGCGACCTGCATGCCGGCGACCGTGCTCTCCGGGCGCGGCGCATCGGGCGCGATGCCGAGCGTGCGCAGGGCGCCACTCATCAATCCGGCGAACACCGGCCCGGCGACGTCGCCGCCATAGTGCTGGGCACCGCGGGGCTCGTCGATCATCACCGCGATGATCAGGCGCGGATCGGAGGCGGGCGCGAAGCCGACGAAGGAGGCGACGTATTTTTTGGCGTACTGGCCGCCTTCGATTTTGTACGCCGTACCCGTCTTGCCAGCGACGCGATAGCCGGGAATCTGCGCCTTCGGCGCCGTCCCGCCGGGCTGCACGGCCATCTCGAGCATGGCGCGCATTTCGCGCACGGTCTGCTGGCTGAACACCGGCGTCGGCGCGAGCGGCAGCGCTTCGTTGGCCTCGAGCCGGGTCAGCGTCAACGGCACCATGTCACCCTCGCGGGCAAAAACGCTGTAAGCACGCGCCAGCTGAAGCAGCGAAACCGAAATGCCGTGGCCGTAAGCCATCGTCGCCTGCTCGATCGGCCGCCAGCTCTTCCACGGGCGCACACGGCCGGACACTTCGCCGGGAAAACCAAGGCGCGAGACCTGGCCGAAACCGACCGCTTCGAACATGTCCCACATCTGCAGCGGTGTCAGCATGGCGGCGATCTTCGCCGTGCCGACGTTGGACGATTTCTGGATCACCTGGGCGACGGTCAGCGCACCGTGTGGATGAGCGTCGGATATCGTCGCGCTGCCGATCGTCAGGCGGCCCGGCGCGGTGTCGATCACCGTGTCAAAGCGCACCTTGCCGGCTTCGAGCGCCTGCGCCACGGCGAAGGGCTTCAAGGTCGAGCCGGGCTCAAAGGTATCGGTCAGTGCACGGTTGCGCAGCTGCGCCCCGGACAGGCGCTCGCGATTGTTCGGGTTGTACGTCGGCCAGTTGGCGAGCGCCAGGATCTCGCCGGTCTTGGCGTCAAGCACGATCGCACCGCCGGCCTTGGCCTTGTTGTCGGTAATCGCCTGCTTGAGCTGACTGTAGGCGAGGTACTGGATTTTCGCGTCGAGCGCCAGGTGGATGTCCTTGCCGTCCTGCGGCGACTTGACCGAGCCGACGTCCTCGACAATCTGGCCGCGCCGGTCCTTGATCACCGTGCGACTGCCGGCGTGACCGAGCAGCTGCGCCTGGAAGGCCAGCTCGACGCCTTCGAGCCCTTTGTTGTCAACACCGGTAAAGCCGACCATGTGCGCGGTCATTTCGCCGCTCGGATAATAGCGGCGGTATTCCTTGTCCTGGCCGATTCCCGGCAGCCGCAAGGCAGCGACCAGCTCGCCGACGTCGGGCGGCAACTGGCGGCGCAAAAAGACAAAGGACTTGTCGCTGGCGAGCTTGCGCGAGAGCTCCTTGGCGTCCATCTCAAGAGCTGCGGCGAGCTGTTTGAGTTGTTGCGGCGAAAGCTGCGCGTCGGCCGGAATCGCCCACACCGACTTCATTGGCGTAGAAATAGCCAGCACGTCGCCGTGACGATCGACGATGCGGCCGCGCGAGGCCGAAATCTCCAGCTCGCGGCGGTAACGCGAATCGCCCTTCTCCTGAAGAAAATCGTTGTTGAGCACCTGCAGGTAGAACGAGCGGCCGATCAGAATGGCAAAACTGCCGAGAATCAGCAGCGCCATCAGGCGCGACCGCCAGGCCGGAAAGCGCAGCTTCAAGACCGGACTTTCGGCAAATTTGTGCGCGCGCGGCCCGTTGAAACGCATCATGGCGTCACGCCCCGCGCGTTGGCTGTCATTATTTTTGACGCCTCGGGCGTGCGCATCCTGAGTTTCTCGCGAGCGATCTTTTCAATGCGCGGCGACGTCGCCCAAGTCGATAACTCGAGTTGCAGCTGGCCGTACTCAACCTCGAGCTGCCGCGCCTTCTCCTGCTCGCCCTCGAGCGCCTGAAAGAGCTTGCGCGCCTTGTGCTGCGAGGTGACGACACCGAGCGCGCAGACGACGACGGCGACGAGCAGGAAGAGATTCAGGCGAGCCATCCTAGAGGCTCCCCTCTTCGCCGCACTTTTGCGCAACGCGCATGATGGCGCTGCGCGCCCGCGGGTTGGCGGCAATTGCGCCAGCCGTGGCGCGCACCGGTTTGCCGATCAGGCGCATGCGCGCTTGCGGCAGGTCGACCGAACGCAAGGGGAGGTTTTTCGGCAACTTGTCGGTACTCGCCTCGTCGCGCATGAAGCGTTTGACGATGCGATCCTCAAGCGAGTGAAAGCTGATGACCACCAGCCGGCCGCCGCTGTTCAGTGCGTCGACCGCCTGCGGCAGCACTAAAGCCAGTTGTTCGAGTTCTTGATTGACGTAAATCCGTAAAGCTTGAAAGGTACGCGTCGCCGGGTCCTGGCCGGGCTCGCGGGTGCGCACGGCCGCGCGTACGAGCGCGGCAAGCTCGCTCGTGGTTGCAACAGGCCGCTCGCTCCGAGCAGCCACAATCTTCTTTGCAATCTGGAAAGCAAACCGTTCTTCGCCATAGTTTCTAATGACCTCCGTGATTTCTTTAATTCCGGCAACGGCCAGAAACGAAGCCGCCGTCTCGCCCTGCGTGGTATCCATGCGCATGTCGAGCGCTGCGTCAAAGCGAAAGCTGAAGCCTCGCTCCCCCTCATCGAGCTGCGGCGACGAAACGCCGACATCGAGCAAAACGCCATCGACAGCGCCAATCCCCGCCTGCTGCAACACCCCGGCAAGCTCGCCGAAACTGCGATGCAATACGGTCAATCGCTTATCGTCGATGGCGCGCGCGGTGGCCACCGCCTGCAGGTCGCGGTCGAGCGCCAGCAGGCGCCCATCCGGGCCGAGCCGCTCGAGAATCGCGCGGCTGTGTCCACCACGCCCGAAGGTCGCGTCGACGTAGCACCCCGCGGGTTTGATCTGCAGTGCATCGACGGCTTCGCTGAGCAGTACCGTGAGGTGCTGCGCGCCAGAAATCACAGCGCCAGATCCTCAAGACCAGGCGGCAGGACCTGCTCGCCCATGGCGAAGAAAACGTCCTGCTGTTTCTGCCAGCCAACGTCGGACCAGATCTCGAAATGGCTGCCCTGGCCGACCAGCCATACCTGTTTTTCGAGTTGTGCGAACTGGCGCAA